>JBHITY010000142.1:0-2892 GCA_042138585.1 Candidatus Nitrosopumilus sp. | reverse complement strand
TGCAAAGTCCAATGGATAGTCTATTCATTTTTTAATAGTTAGAAAATTACGGATAATAGATGTCACAATACCAGTTAGGAACATGGGATCTTTCAGAATTGGCAAAGAATCCAAAAAGTACAGCATTTCAAAAAAAAATCACAGAATTAGAAAATCAGGCTAAAAAATTTGAAAAAATTAAATCAAAACTTGACCCAAAAATGTCATCTAAAAAATTCATGGAAATTCTGAATCAAGTGGAAGAAATTTCTGAAAAAATGAGTAAAATTGGAGGATATGCATCTTTATCATATTCTTCAGATACTCAATCAGATGAAGCAACATCACTAATGACTAGAATGTCAAAATTAGGTTCAGACATTTCAAATAAGATATTATTTTTTGATTTATGGTGGAAGACACAAGTTGATGAAAAAAATGCAAAAAGATTGATCAAAGATGCAGGAGAACTCTCAGAATATCTAGCACATAAAAGATTGATTGCAAAATATTCACTCAGTGAACCTGAAGAGAGAATCATCAACACATTAGATGTTACAGGAATTTCTGCACTTGTAAAATTGTATGACAAGATTACCAATGCATTTGAATACCAAATGAAAATTGGAAACAAAACAAAAAAGATGACAAGAGAAGAATTAACAAATTATGTCAGAGATACAAATCCAAAAATTCGTGAAACGGCATACAAAACAATTCTTGGAAAATACAATCAGAATAAAGGCGTGGTTGGGGAAATTTATCAAAATATTGTACTTAACTGGAAAGATGAGGGAATTGACATTCGAGGTTACAAAACCCCAATTTCAATGAGAAACATTGGAAACGATGTAGATGATAAAACAATAGAATCACTCCTTACAGTTTGTGAAAAAAATGCTCCAGTTTTTCAAAAGTTCTTTGTTCAAAAAGCAAAGATGCTAAAGATGAAAAAGCTTAGGAGGTATGATATTTACGCTCCAGCAGCTGCAAACATAAAAGAAAAAAATTATTCTTACAACAAATCTGTAAAACTAGTTTTTGAGTCACTAGGAAGATTCAGCAACACATTAGAAGATTTTGCAAGAAAAGTTTTCAATGAAAATCATATTGATTCAGCAGTTAGACAAGGAAAAAGAGATGGGGCATTTTGCAGCACATTAACACCTAAAATCACCCCGTATGTATTGGTCAATTTCACAGGAAAATCAAGAGATGTGTTTACACTAGCACATGAACTTGGCCATGCAGTTCACAGTCAAGCCGCACAAGATAGATCAATTCTAGTTCAAGATGCACCACTTCCATTAGCTGAAACTGCATCAACATTTTCTGAATTACTGCTTTATGACAATATTTCAGATAAAATTTCAGATGACGAGAAAAAAATAATGCTTTCTGAAAAAATCGATGATTTGTATGCAACAATTCTAAGGCAGTCATTTTTTACAATTTTTGAGATTGATGCACATAAACAAATTGGAAATGGAACAACCATAGATGAAATTTCAAAAACATACTTGCAAAATCTCAAAAAGCAATTTGGAAAATCAGTTGACGTAACAGATGACTTTGCAATTGAATGGAGTTGCATTCCACATTTCTATCACACACCATTTTACTGCTACGCGTATTCATTTGGAAATTTACTTGCTTTGTCATTATTTCAAAGATACAAGAAAGAAGGTCAAGACTTTGTTCCAGCATATATTGACATTCTTGCAGCTGGAGGTTCAAAAAAACCTGAAAAACTCCTTCAAGAACATGGATTAGATATTGGCTCTACCAAGTTCTGGCAAGAAGGTTTTGATTATGTCAATGAACAGGTAAAGGCATTATCATCACTAAACTAGATTTTTAATAAATGGGGCTGACAGTCCAACGCAAGGACTGCCAGCTTTGTTCCCCGAACGGTTTGAATTCGATGTCAAAACCCAATCACTGATTATCTGATTTAAACGTTTGAAATTATTCCAAGTCTAATTTTTTAGGTTTGATTTTTCGTATTGTGCCACCCAATATTCCAATTGTAATTCCTAATTGGTATAGGAAATACAATAAAACTTCAAATGTGCTAGGAGTTAGATCTGTGAACCGACTAATTCCAGTAAAAATCAGTAACAAAGAACTAAAAAAGAAGACAAATAGTTTTACAATTCCATTTAGATTTGTAAATTTTAGAATGACAAAAGTCATCACAGTTACAGAAATTGCCAATACTGTAAGAAAACCAGTATTCATTCCAAAAATAAGAAACAGTATAGATGCAAACTCTGCAGGACTACCAGCAGACAAATTGGAAATGTCGATTTTTTCAGGAGAGGCAAATCTAGGAACACTAAGAATTGCATTTGCTAAAAACAAAACAAACAAAGTAATTGACACAGTCTTTAGATGATTTTGTAATCGTGGAAATCTAACTAGAATTGCACGTCCTAGGATAATGCCTTGAAACAATCCAACTCCAAACGCACCGATTACTGCGAGGATAGAAAAAACGGGATCTTGGAACACATCTACAAGAAATGGAATTAGAGCCAATGCTAGTCATAATTTCATAAAAATAGGATATTAGTTAGGTGATGACTAATTTTCGTAAAAAAAATAAAAAAAATTCATCAAAAAATTCTTTGAAAATTTTACCAAACAGGAGTAAAGTTAATAATTTCATGACTAGAGGGACAACCAATGCAGAAATTATTTGGGATTTTAGTATTAGTTGCAGTTGTTGGAGTTTCAACGAATTTTGCATACTCGCAAGAGATGGGTTTGGCCACTTTTCAAGAAACTGCCCAAGTAATAGTTGATAGAAGCATATCCCAAAATGTTACCGCATCAGTAACATTACAGAGCACAAGTATACAAGAAATCAGAATTCCTGCGGAATTAGAGCAAAAACTAAGAGAGGATGAG
>JBHITY010000141.1:0-2900 GCA_042138585.1 Candidatus Nitrosopumilus sp. | reverse complement strand
CCCATTTTTGTGATCTTTTCAATGTACTTTTCAATCTCAAGATCTGGATATTCTAGAATTTGTGCAAATTTCAAGCATTTTTCAACTAGGTTGAAATTTGGATTTTTTACAAAAGAGAACCATTCAGCAACAAATGGATCAAAGTCTTTTTCCAATTATTACTGGCCCAACTTGTCAAGGTATTGTTGAGGATCCTTGAGTTCTCGCGTATTTGGGGGGATTTCAATGATTTTTTTGAAGGTTTCTGAGCCTAGTTTCCCATAAACTGCTTTTGTAAAGTCTTTACCCATACTCTTTCTTACTTGATATGATGAAAAGTCTGTGCCCATGAATGTGGTCAGATAATTCTGAAAGTCTTGATCATCTTTTAGAATATTTTCAATTGCAAATCCTGCCATGCCCTCCATTGCAGTAAATGCTGCATGATGGTGTTGTATTGGTGCAAGCCATCGCTTGTAAATGTCTAAGAGTTGTGGGATTGCTTCTTTGATTTTTGGATCCATCTCTACATGTGTAAATGTCATAACATCGGGTCCAATTTGCTCAATCAAGAAATGATCTGGATTCAAAAAGAAGAAAAGATTTGCTCTTTTTGCAAATGGGAAATCATCTGGCACTGTTTGTAATTGACAGTATTCTGCCAACATGTTGACTTTTTCAGTGTCTAATTCCAGAATAATTCCTGCCAACTCTTCATTAATTTTGTTCACTTGCATTGCAGCTTCTTTGTTTATTTGATGCAATTTTTCTTGTGTAGAGTGGATTAACTCTTCTAATACTGCCATCTTTATTCCTCCTGTATATCCAGAGTTTACATTTTCAAATCTTGATTCGTATGGCTCTCCTTGTTTGTGTAAAATTATTTGTGGATAACGTGACAAGATGAATTTGTTTAGATAAATTACACCATCCAGATAATCACCATAAGTTGTTGTAATCTTTGATATGTATTGAATTGCATATGTGGAATATACCAAATATTTTGCAGTATCTTTTTTCATCAGTTCTGCAATCTTTGCATTATCCTCTTTTGCAACTGCATTAAATAACTCTCTGACAAATTCTTTTGATTCGTCATCTGCAAAGACTTTTTCCCCTTTGAGTCTCTTAAGATCCTCTAGTTCTGGGAATTTGAATTCTATGTTATCTGGTACTTGAATTCCAAGAAAATCTTTAACTTTATCTCTGAAATCTGGAAGAATTTCATTTGTAATATCTTCGATATT
The DNA here is from genome assembly GCA_042138585.1 of Candidatus Nitrosopumilus sp. Classification (GTDB taxonomy): domain Archaea; phylum Thermoproteota; class Nitrososphaeria; order Nitrososphaerales; family Nitrosopumilaceae; genus Nitrosopumilus. The sequence continues at coordinate 1,674 of JBHITY010000141.1, read as the reverse complement.
TTTGAATTCCACTTTTCCTGCAAGGTCTTCTTTTGCCTTGATTGCCAGGCTTGAAATCTCCTTTTCCTCATCAATTTCTACTGATAATTGGCCAAAAAGAGCTTCTGCAAATTCCTCAAACTCTCCCATTTTCAAAAATAATCTTGGATTACTACATTTAACATTATCCTGGGCTTTGCATCAAAGAAATATAGTTTGCAACAATTGATTTTTCATATGTTACCATCTAGTCTTGAATTTTTAAGATGTGTTAAATGTGGAGCAAAACTACATCTTGATACATTTGAATCTGGCAAAGAAATCGTAGAAGGGCTACTAGAGTGTAAAAAATGTAAGTTAGAATTTCCAATTATTCAAAAGATTCCAATTCTGTGGGATGATTTTTCAAAATATCTTTCTTCTAGAAGGATTCTTGGAGGGAAACTCTACAAGTTAACAAATTCTGCAAAACTCAAGAGTTTTGTAAAAAAATCTCTAACATCAAAGGATAATGACCGTAGTAATCTTGAAGAAAAGTGGGCTAGAGTCTACCAAAATAGTAGAACCTCAAAATTTTATTCTACAATAAAGAAAAATCTAGATTCTTTGTCTTCATCAAAACTTGTTTTAGAACATGGTTGTTCTATTGGAATAGTAACTAGTCATTTGGCAAATTCTAATGACTTGGTATTTGGTGTAGACCGCTCATATTCTGCAATAGAATATGCAAAAAAACAATTCAAAGACAATTTGGATTACTTTGTAGCTGATTCATTAACTCCTGTATTTGGCAAACAACAATTTGATTTGGTTTTGGCTCTAAATGTTTTAGAAATTATTGAACCCCAAGTTTTGCTAAAGTCAGTATCAAAACAAATCACAAAAGGGTATTTTGTAATCTCTGATCCTTATGACTTTGATAGAGGCCCTGCATCTGTAAAAAATCCTATGGATGCATCCACTTTACGCATAAATTTGAATAATTTAGGATTCAAAATTTCAAATTCCACAAAAAAACCATCTTTCATTCCTTGGAATCTAAAACTGAATCCTCGTGCAACTTTGAACTACAAGGTAGATTTGATTATTGCACAAAAATCCTAAATCAAATCTTTCCAAACACCAGTAAACTCATCACTTGGAACAACAGAAAATATTTTGATTTTTCCTAGGGGTTCTAGGTATTGCCTCTTGTCGTAATAGGTGTATTCTCCCTCTTTTTCTGGAAAAAATGTGATTGTATCTTCTTGTCCTGGTTCTAGCAAATCTGTTTGAACGTTAAACCCGTCAATGTACAATCTATGATGTGTTGTTCCATTGTTAATTACAGTTAAGACATATGCAAAAGACGTTCTAGAGATAAGCGTTGGGTTATTTTCTCCTTTTACTCCCTTGATTGCTTTGATTTGTGTCTCCCCATCAATCTCTTGGAATACAACTGTCTGCTCTACTTTTTCAGTCCAAAATATCTCAACATGTCTAACGTTTCCTTGTCCGATAAATCCAATCATTACTGCAAGACCGACTATTCCTGCAACCAGTCCTGTGATTACCAAAATTTTGTCATTTTGTTTCAATTTAATAATTAATGCACACTTCTCCTTAAAGAAACTAGGGCATATTCTCAATATTTCAAAAATTGTGTGCCGGGGGCGAGTTTCGAACTCGCGACCTCCAGATTATGAGTATTGCCTT
>JBHITY010000140.1:0-2903 GCA_042138585.1 Candidatus Nitrosopumilus sp. | reverse complement strand
TCTTTCACGTGACTATTTGGAGATGATATCATCACAAATTCTAGATGTTGCAAATGCTAATGATTCTAGTACTATTGAGATATCTAAAACAGGAGCTTCTGTAGTCCAACATGAAGATTATAGAATTGCAATCACTCATCCTCCTTTCTCTGAATCATTTGAAATTACTATCGTTCATCCGATAATACAACTTTCTCTAGAAGATTATAATATCTCTGAAAAACTTATGGAAAGATTTTCAGACAGAGCCGAAGGAATTGTTATTTCTGGCGCTCCTGGTTCTGGAAAGAGTACGTTGGCCTCAGGTCTAGCAAACTTTTATCACAACAAGGGGAAAATTGTAAAAACATTTGAATCTCCACGTGATTTACAAGTAGATCCTGGTATTACACAATACAGTAAACTAGATGGTAGTTTTGATAATACTGCTGACATTTTACTTTTAGTTAGACCTGATTATACTGTATTTGATGAAGTAAGAAGACGTGAAGACTTTAGAACATTTGCTGATTTGAGATTGACTGGGGTAGGAATGGTTGGTGTAGTTCATGCAAACTCTCCATTAGATGCAATTCAAAGATTTATTGGAAAAATTGAACTAGGAATTATCCCAAATGTTTTGGATACTGTAGTCTTTGTTAAAGATGGACAAATCCAAAAGGTATATGATCTGGAATTAAAAGTCAAAGTTCCTTCTGGAATGACAGAGTCAGATCTTGCTAGACCTGTAATTGAAATTCGAAATTTTGATGATAACACACTGGAGCATGAAATCTACACCTTTGGCGAAGAAAATGTGATAGTTCCTGTAGGAAAAAAGACAAAAATAGGAATAGAAAAACTGGCTGAGGACAAAATCCGTGAGACCTTCAAGAAATATGACCCACGAGCACAGGTTGAAATTCTATCTGAAAATAGAGTAAAGGTTCTAGTTGATGAACAATACATTCCATCCATAATTGGTAGGGGTGGCACTAACATTAATGAAATTGAAAAACAATTGCAAGTACATGTTGATGTAGTTAAAAAAGACTCTGAGCATTATAATTTAGATGCAAATGACTTACCATTCACATTTTCAGAATCAAAAATTGCTTTGATTTTTACAGTGAGCAAGGAGTATACTGCAATGCATGCTGACATTTATGTTAATGATGAATACATTACATCGACTCGAATTGGTAAAAAGGGGCAAATCAAAATTCCAAAACGCTCCGATGTTGCAAGAAATTTGATGAAACTTGCATCATCACAAAATGATATCCAATTGTTTCTTAAAGATTTTTAAAATTTTCAATTATCTTTGGGTTTGCCTTTAGAAAAGTAATGAATTTTCTTAATTGCTTGATTGTTTTTGGATTTAGATGATGTTCTATTCCTTCTGCATCTTGGTTTGCAGTGTCATATCCGATTCCTAGTATTTCAAAAAACTCTAGCAGTATTCCGTGCTTTTGTCTTATTCCTTCTGCTACTTCTGTTCCTTTTTTTGTTAAATTAATTCCATGATACTTTTCATATTCCAGATAGCCCCCCTCATCTAGTCTTTGCAGCATTTTAGTGACACTTGGTGCACTTACATTCATGTGTCTTGAAATGTCTAAAGTAGTTGCATATCCCTTCAATTCCACTAATTCTGAAATGATTTCCAGATAATCTTCCATTCTAGTACTGGAGCGGGCTCTTTCAGATTGATGTGCAGCTTTGATGGAGTCCAGCCTCTTAGAGTTTTTACCTTTCATGCAATCTTTGTATCTAAACCAAATCCACTATAATTGAGTGTCTTTTTCGCCGATTTTTGGTTACTCTTTGTTGACTCAGAAGTAACCGTTGTTGATCTTTGAATCTTAACTATTTTTTTCAATATTTTGTATAGGAATGGCAGACCCTCTAAAGGAACGATTAGAAAAATTACGAAAAATTTCCGAATCCGCAAAACGAAGAGCAAATTTGTACTCTGATGTTGCAAAAATGGATGATGGTCACACTTCCCGTTCATTGAGTGCACTACAAAAAGCCCCTGCCCCTGGTAAAAAACTCCAAAAAATAGGATTTCTGATGTTATGGATTCCAGAGCCAACAGGTGTTACCTGTGCTGTTGGTGGCCCTATGATAGTTGCAGGTAGATATCTGGAAAAGAAATACAACAGTGCAACAATTCACGATATTGGTCACCAAACAAAAAATACTATTTCCTCAATTAGCGACTTTAAAACATCTGTCATGAATCACTAGATTAGAATATCTTTTTCTGAATTAACTATTGGCTTTTTTGGCACATCAAATATCTCAAATGAATCTAAATATTTCAAATGTTTTGAAACTGTTTTTTCATCTAACGTGATTAGTATTCTATCATTGTGTTTGATTTCGTATTGTGAAATATCTGATAGAAACTTTTCACCATTAAGATAAACTTGAACTGTTTTGTTATCTTCCCTGCAAAACTGATTGGTATTTTTGGAAAAATCATATTCAACAAAAATACATTCTTGAGTTATTTTTAGTCCCATTGAAACAAATAACATCTCTAATGGTACTCCTGTTGCATGTTTGTGAATCAAATATGGATTATGATCTTCAAAATGAATGTACTTGCTAGATAGTTGAAATTGCGGTAACCCAAAATTCAATTGTTCTCCATCTAATACTACAAGAATTGCGGCATGTGCATGGTCACTACCATATTTTCCTACATTGTATTGATTAGCCAAAATTTGTTCAGGACTCACGTTTAGTGTATTTTGAACAATTTGAGAATCAATTTCATTTTGGTTCATAAAATAGTATGAAAGGAATCCTGCTGATACAATTGCAAAAGCTATTACTCCTATTGCAAGACTTTTGCTTTTTGGGTTTGATGTGGTTGTGTAATCTGTGATTGGCTGGTCATATGTAAAATTACT
>JBHITY010000139.1:0-2916 GCA_042138585.1 Candidatus Nitrosopumilus sp. | reverse complement strand
CTGGTTCAGGAAAATCCACTTTACTGAAATTGATGAATGGAATGATGATTCCGAGCAAAGGAACAATCAAAATTGATTATGTAACTCCTAACATGAATGATAAAAAATTCAAAAAAATGATGCACACGATAGGCTATATCCCTCAAAATCTTGGTTTGGTAAAAAATAGTACTGTTCTTGAAAATATCCTCATTGGTGCATTGCCAAGATTAGGTAAAATCCAATCACTATTCAAAAAATTCCCTGAAAGTGAAATTACAGAAGCTAAAAAGATAATTTCCCAAGTAGGCCTATCTGGAAAAGAAGAAAGAAAAGCCTACATGTTGAGTGGTGGTGAAAAGCGAAGAGTTGCAATTGCCAGAGCGTTAATGCAGCATCCAACAATATTGTTAGCTGATGAAATTGTATCAGAGTTAGATCATGTTACTGCTCGTGAAATAATGGATTTGATTACAGATGCTCAACAACGAATGAATCTTACTGCAATTATGGTTCATCATGACATGCAACTTGCTTTAGAGTATGCTAATCGTGTTGCAGTAATCAAAGAAGGACAAAAAATCCTTGAGATTGGTGTAGAGGGCGATACAATTGTTGACTTTCAAACCGGTGATATGACAACTGAACAAATAATGGAGATGTATGCTGATGACACCAAAAAATAACATCGTAATTGGAATTATCATCGCATTATTGGTAGTTGCATCTTACAACATAGATGCAAATCCTATTGACTTTGTTCAAGGATTACCGAATCTTGGAATTGTAGCTGAAGAGATGCTTCAAGTTGAATCAAAATACATTCCAACGGCTCTTTGGGCAATGTTTGAAACCATTCAGATGGCCTTTATTGGAACAATTGTTGGTGTTGCAATAGCATTACCCTTGAGTATGTTTGCTGCAAGAAACCTCAACAGCAAGTATGTCTATGCTCCAATTCGTGCCTTGTTAGCAGCAATCCGTACATTTCCATCAATTCTTTGGGCAATTTTGTTTGTAATTATGGTTGGATTAGGACCATTTGCAGGAGTCTTAGCAATTATCATGTATACAATAGGATTTGTTGCAAAATTACAGTATGAGGCAATTGAGACAATTGATTCAGATCCTATGGATGCAGTTAGTTCAATCGGTGTATCCAAATGGCAGTTAATCAGATATGTTGTAATTCCTGAATCTGCTTCTCACTTGCTAAGTCAGATGCTCTACATGTTTGATTACAATGTGCGTCAAACAAGTATTCTTGGATTGGTCGGTGCAGGCGGAATCGGATTTTACATTATCAATTACATAAAGTTCTTTGAATATGGAAAGGCTGCTGTCTTTATGTTGGTAGTTTTGGCAACAGTATTGGTAATTGATTGGGTTAGTGTCAAAATTAGAGACAAGTATATCATAAAGTCTCAACACGGAATGGAAGTTACTGCAAAAAGTAATTGATTTTATGTTGTGACCTTGTCTAGCTGATTTGATTCTGTAGCAGTTTTTACTTCTCTTGCAATTCTTTTTCCCATACTCATAGTCTCGTTGAATAATAGATTGTAATAGGGCGAGCCATCCATGTAGATGTTAGAACCTGCAACAATTCTTGCTGAGAATTCAAATGATGTGAACTGTGCATTTTCATCATAAACTCCTTCTATACAAAATGGACCATTCATTCCCGGTGCAACTATTCTTTTTGATGCTTCAACAAAATTCTCACCCATTGTGTATACTTCATCTAATAATGATTCACGCAAAACTAGTGGACTATTGCCAATGACGTTAAATGATGGAACTTTGTTTGATTTCATTTGTTGTTCTGCTGGAATTCTTCCCAGTCCTTCAATGTCTGATTCATGTCTTTGATCAACACCGTAGAATTCTAATTCTTCTTTAAGTGGAGAATAGAAAAATGTCAAGTATGCTAAAACTCCTGCAGCATATTCTTGGATGTATAGTGTTTCATCTTTAGAAATAACTCCTTCTGAAATCAATTGGTTTCTTTTTTTATTGTAATCTTCTTCATTTGCTGCCATAAAGTAACCTTTACCTCCAGCTGCACCTTGTCTTTTAACAATTGATAATTTCTCAATCTCACTTGGATTTGTAACTGGTTTTGGCATAGGGAGATTTGCTTCTCTCATGAGTTTCTCTTTCATCTCTCTATCTGACTCCCATCTAAGAATCCATTTGTTACCAAAGATTGGAGTTTTGATAGATTCAATCTCATCAGAACTCATTTGTGCAATCAATGTTCCATGCGGAATCAATACTGCATCGTTTTGTTCAAGAGATGACTGAACTTTTTCATCAAGAACCTCTTTGAATTTGTCTACAATGATTAATTCATCAATAAATGGAAATCTTCGGTATAATTTTTCACGTTTTTTTTCACAAACTAGAATTGTTTTCAACCCTTCATCTTTTGCTCCTTTTAGAACCTGTAGTGAACAGTGAGAACCAAGTGTTGCAATCGAGGTCATGCTATGTCTATCTTAGAATTTTGGGCTTTAAGAACTATGTGTGGATGTGACATATTGGAAAACCTCATCTATTAACTCGACACTTAGTTCAGATTTGAGATCTTCTGGAATTACCTTTAATACAAAATCATACATTGTTGTGTTTTTTGGGAGTTCATCTCTTTCTTGTAACAAAGAAAATACAGATATTCCATTTGCAATAACTGCTACTAGTTTTTCTTTATTTGAAAGAACCATGAAAAATTGTGAAAATTACTGGTAAATTAATGTAAATTTTATCTTGATCTCAAGAAACTGACTTTGTCATTACTTGATTAAATGATTGAATGGTTTCAGTCTGGGTATTGAGTACCTCTAATTCTAGTGAGATGTCATATCCACCAGCTTTTGGTTCTTCCTGAGATGCATGATATCCAACATATCCTGCTACTACGATGATAAATCCAAT
>JBHITY010000138.1:0-2927 GCA_042138585.1 Candidatus Nitrosopumilus sp. | reverse complement strand
ATTTTGAGATCTCAAAATTATGACTTTCAAAAACCAATAATGAATCATTTTGGATTAGATTGTTTTCAAAGATCTTTACAGTTTCATCTCCCTTTTGAAGTGAAGAACTTTTCTTTATTGTTCCTCCCAAAGTTAGAGCTAAAATTTCTGCACCATAACAAATACCAAGTAACTTTGAATTATTTTTCAAAGAATAATTTACAATTTTAGAATTGATTTCATTAATCTTTTTTTCATTTTTCCTTCTTCCAGATAAAATAAAAGAATCATAATGTTGCAAAGAATTGAGATCTAAAGTATTTGGTGTTTGAACATCAAATGAAATATTTTTTTTAGTAAGAAAACTAGTTAGATTTTTTGTGTAAACTGAACCATTATCTACAACTAGAAGCAATTAGCTGCCTACCTCAATTGAGACATAATGAATCTCAGATATTCCATCTTTGACATATATTGTTCCCACATTGAGATTGTTTTCTTCTTGCCACATGAATACTCTATCACTTCTTGGTTTAACGAAATCATCAATAAACTGTGATAGGAAGTCTACAGTTTCTTCACGATCGTTTTCTGTAAAGAAGATCAATTCTCCTTCATTAAATGATAGTGGGATCTGAATTGATGTAGGTTCAGATACTGTGATGTCATTTTCTTCAAATACTTTTTTGATGATATCAATTCTATCATTTCTGTCTAGTTCAACATAATCTTCATCAGCAACAGTTACAGCACCTGCTACTCCTGAAACTTTCTTCAAATATGCTTCAAATGCTTTTTCTTGAGTATCACCTAGTCCAACAAAGTATTCTCCATTAAATGCAGCACCTACAGCTGCTATTGTTCCTAATTGTGCAACTACACCACCTGCACCAGCAGTATAAACTGGAATAAAGTAAACATCATGAGCACCTACACGATAGAGGATATTGTCACCAATTCTTGGATTTCTCAATAATGTCTTTAATTGAGCAAATTCAGGATCCCTATCAAGTGCTTCTCTAACTGCAGTTGGACCAATTAATTTGGTTGTAGAGTTTAGAGGTACTTCATAAAATTGCAAGTCACCCAAGTTAGAAAGATCGTTTTCAACTATCATGTATCCGGCAAGGTTTCTTCCTTGAGATCCTCTCAATTCTAATGACAACAATCCTAGGAATTCAGTTTGATCAAATCCTGGTGGTTTTGCCTCAACATAATAAGTGTCAAGACCCCGAGGAATCTCATAGAATTCGTTTGCTTGAATGAATGTTTCAACATTTGTGACATGATAAACATTGTACATCTCTGTCTTCCAGTTGAACAATTCAACAGGATACCTGATTTGTTCCTCTAACCAAGCTGGCATTGGTTTGAATTGTTCTTCATATTGACTGGCAAACATTTCTGTAAAGAAATCATCTCCAGTCTTTAGTAGTTGAATATCACCATTATACGAATCTACAAGAGCATATCCAACTAGACGCAAGTAAGGGTTTCCAACAGACCATGGAACATCTCGTGTATCAAATCCAATTATTAATGGAATTAACCAATAGGAATTTTCTCCATCAGTAACAGGAAGTGAATCTAGTTCTTTACCAAACAAGTCATAGAGGAAATAAGGATACAGAGTTTGCATTCTGTCATTGACATCTTTGTATCTCATAATGTGAACAGACTCTCCTGGGAATGATAGCAAAAAGTTTGGCTCAAATATCCAACTCAAAGGAGGTGCAACATCTAATCCTCCCAATCCAGAATAGGATACACCACCAAGTTCTGCACTATCAGAACCTCTAGAATTAGGATAGCCAGACCATGTCTGCTCAAACAGACCACCTTCACCATAGTAGATTTCTCTTTGTTTGAAGAATTGTTCACTTTCAACAATTTGTCCATCTGTAGCTTCCAAAGTAAGGAATCCTTCAGGAACGTGAGTGTATACAAAATGTTCGTTATACCATCTATTTTCAAGGCTAACTGATGTTGGAAGAATAGGTTTCATTGAAGCTGTCCAATAAAGGGTGTTGTTAAATCTCAAAATATCATTATCTTCAAAGTCCACATATGGAATCAAACCTATTTCAGGCTTTAATTTGGCAAATGCTGCCTCCCAGTCCCAAACTCGTATTACATCTAAAACATCACTATTTTGAGAAACATAGTTCTTGATATTATTTGGAGAAACAGAGGTTAATTGAACATCATGAGTATTTTCTTGAACGTTATTTAGCTCTCCAAGATATCTATTGACTCCAATTTGTTGAGCAGTGTATGGTCCCAAAAATTCAATCTTTTTTGCGTCAGCAATGCTATTATTTACAGAAACAACACCGGCAATGATTATTGCAATTGCAATTATTGTAAGGATTCTAACGTATACATCTCTCTTAAACATATGAGTTAGGACACGTGCTCTAATTCTATCTACTACTGAAAATGCAATTAATGCTGAACCAATTACTAGTGTACCACCAATTACATATCGTGTGTTATAGTCAATTTGATCAGTGAAAAATAGATTAAATCCTGCCCAAAGTATTGCAATACCAAAAATTCCTTCAATTGTTGAAACATAGTTTAGATATCGTGGTTTGCCTTCATTGGAGTCTTGTAGAAATGAAGTAATTACATTAATAATTCTGTGTAAGCCAACATACAAAACTAGACGCAATCCAATTGCTGCAAGTATTGGTGGAATCAAAATTACTAATGCAGGTATCATTGGGACTACATTTTCTGCAGCATAATTTGGATCAGTTTCAGGAGTAACAAATGGTAATGAGAATAATTTTGGTAGATTTTCTATTCCAAGATAATTTCCGTCAATGAATGACATTGCAGCAAATCCAAACATGATGTTTGCAAAGAATGCACCAAAAAGGAAGATTTTCGTAATTTGCCAGAGAACAAATTGTCCTGAACTTAATTTGTAATCTCTAAAACTT
>JBHITY010000137.1:0-2932 GCA_042138585.1 Candidatus Nitrosopumilus sp. | reverse complement strand
AGAATTTGTAAATGTCTTTACCGAATTTGCTGAAAAGAATGGTCCATTCAAGTGGTTAGCTCAGGGTACTCTATATCCTGATGTAATTGAAAGCGGTGTTTCTAAAGGACCAGCTGACGTAATAAAGTCACACCACAATGTAGGAGGACTACCTGATTGGCTTAATTTAGAAATTTTAGAGCCACTTAGAGAACTATACAAAGATGAAGTTAGAATGATTGCAAAAATTCTTGAAGTTCCAGAAAAACTTTTCATGAGACATCCTTTCCCCGGTCCAGGATTAGCTGTAAGAATCATAGGAGAAGTGACACCAACAAAGCTCCAAATTTCAAAGGTTGCAAGTAAAATTGTAGAAGATGAGTTGGTTGAAGCCGGTTTGTATGGTAAAGTTTGGCAAGCTTATGCAGCAGTAGGTGATGACAGAGCAGTAGGTGTAGTTGGAGATGAAAGAAAGTATGGAAACATCGTAATGATTAGAGTTGTAGACTCTGTAGATGCAATGACTGCAGATTGGACAAGATTACCACACGGATTACTAGAAAAGATGAGTAATAGAATTACAAATGAAATTGAAGATGTAACTTGGGTGACATATACGATTTCAAGCAAGCCTCCTGCTACAATTGAGCCTCAATAAGTGATGAATATGGAATATGAGAAAATTTGTGATGAAATTTTAGGATCTGATAGTAAAATCAGGTATGTTGGAGTGTATGATTATGGAGAACTCCATGACAAAATGCGTCCAGGAGTAGATAGTTTCCTATCAAGAGAAGAAACAGAATTGTCATTATCTCAAGCAGTGTATCGTTGGTCAACTCGTAAAAAAACATCAGACAAAATTGGAAAACCAATATTTGCACTTGCAAAATATGAAAAACTCTACAGAGTAACAATCCCAATTGGTGGTGCGGGGTTGATTTTGATTAGTACAGAATTAGATGCAAACGTAAATGAGATAGTTGACAAGATTCTAGAAATCAAAAATAAATACTCGGAATAATTGGTGGAGAATATGGACTTTCATGTTTTTGATACCTATGTCAAGGCAAAAGATGGTCATACAATGCATTTTGATGTGGTGACTGACAACAATAATGTAGAAAAGGCAATTTCATATGCAAAAGAATGGCTAAGTACAATTGGAGAAGAAAATTCCAAAGTAACAACTGAAGAATGCAAGTTCTGTCACACGCAATCTGTTCCAGAAGATATTGAAATTGAAATAATGACGAATGGATATTTCATTTCAAAGATGGAAGGTTGTCCTGAATAATTAATTTAGTAAAGCAGCACCATAAACACCTGCAGAATCTCCTAATTGATTTTTCAAAATAGGTGTGTCAACTAGATCTGAAAATACTTTTTCATAAACTGATTCTTTTCCCTCAGTGTACAAAAAATCAATGTTTGATAAACCACCACCAAGAACAATTGCATCAGGATCCAAAATGTCAATCACATTTGCAAGGCCAAATCCAAAATTTTCTAGAAATTCACTTTTCCATGTTTTTCCTGTATTATTATCAAGATTTGAAAGAATTTCAGGCACGGATTTTGATTCTCCTGAGAGTAATTCCCATTTTTTCTCCAATGCTGGGCCGCTGATATAGGTCTCTACACATCCAGTTTTTCCACAATAGCATGGATTTCCATTACGATGTAATGTATGGTGACCCCACTCTCCAGCAATGTTGGTTCGTCCCGAATGTAGTTTTCCACTAATAGCAATACCTCCACCTACACCTGTTCCCATTATTACACCAAAAACAAAATCAAAATCTTTTGCAGCACCCATTTTAGATTCTGCCATAACAAAACAATTTGCATCATTTTCCATTGCAATATTTTTTTGTAATTTTTTTTCAAGATCTTCTTTTAGTGGTTTTCCAATCAAACACTGAGTGTTACTGTTTTTTATCAAACCAGTTTTTTTTGAGATAGCGCCAGGAGTACATATTCCTATAGAAAAATCTGAGATATTACTAGATATTTCCAATACTAGGTTAGAGATAGTGTCAACTATTTCAGAATAATTTTCTTTGGGAGTGGAAACTCTTTTTCTTTCTAAAACGTTTAAGGAATCATCTAATAGAATTGCTTCAGTTTTTGTTCCACCTAAATCAATACCTAGTTTGTACAACAATAAGTTATGAAAATTAGAACGCTTAAGTTTTAATCAACTATCCCATTGGAGGCATACCGCCGCCTGGACCACCAGATACTGCAATAACATCATCGATTCTAAGAATCATACATGCAGCTTCTGTTGCAGATTTGATAATCTGTTCTTTAACGGCAATTGGCTCTACAACATCAATAGCAAGCATGTCTGCAATCTTTGTGTTTTTAGCATCAATGCCAGTCCACTTGCGACCTTGGTTTTGTTTTGCTCTCAAGTTGGCCATTGTGTCAATTGGATCCATTCCTGCATTCTCAGCAATGGTTAATGGAATAACTTCTAAGGCTTCAGCATATTTCTTAATTGCAAGTTGTTCTCTGCCATCAAAATTATCAGCCCAATCTTTGAGTAAAGATGCAGCATAAGATTCTGGGGCACCTCCACCTGCAACAATTTCAGGCTTTTCAATTACGTCTTTTACAACCATGAGTGAATCATGAATAGAGCGGTCAACCTCATCAATTACTCTTTGAGATCCACCACGAATTAACATGGTAACGGATTGTGGGTGTTTACATCCTTCAATGAATACCCACTTGTCAGACTCTACTTTCTTTTGGTGAACTAAATTAGCGGAACCAAGATCTTTTTCTGAGAGATCATCAATGTTACTAATTACACGACCGCCTGTTGCTTTTGCTAGTTTAATCATATCACTTTCTTTTACACGACGAACTGCAAGAATTCCGTTTTTGGCAAGATAATGTTGTGCAATATCATCAATTCCTTTTTGACAAATTAGGACATTTA
>JBHITY010000136.1:0-2977 GCA_042138585.1 Candidatus Nitrosopumilus sp. | reverse complement strand
TGTGATTGCTTTTGGATGTTGTTTCTTCCAGTTTCTTAATTCATCAACAGTGATTGAATCAGACAATGAACATCCTGCTTCCAAGTCGGGCAGAATCACTTTCTTTTGAGGACTTATGATTGCAGCAGTTTCAGCCATAAAGTTGACACCACAAAAGAGTATTGTTTTTTGTGGAGCATTTGCTGCTTGTCTTGAGAGTCCAAGAGAATCTCCTGTAAAATCTGCCACATCTTGGACTTCGGGAATTTGATAATTATGAGCAAGAATGACTACATCCTTTTCCTTTTTGAGACGTTCAATCTCTTCTTTGAGTTTAGAGGTTTGTTGTACGAGCATAAACCATTGAAAATCATCGGAGAGGGGATTTAAAGAAATGGATCGCGCCTAGAATTCTCACATATCTTAGTAATAGTGGCAATTATTGCCATGTTATGTACCGATTCGAATATCATTTGAACAGTATTTTTTCAGAGTTTCAATTGCAGATAAGATTGCCAGTCTGCTTGTCTTTGGGTTGATTGCATCAGGAACATTTTCAATTGTAAATATCATCTTTCCAAACTTTCCTGCAGCTTCTATATGATGTGTGTTTTTGTCAGTGTTTGGATCTGCAACAATTTTCACTTTTGTTTTTTCACTGCCAATTCCAGCTAGTGATAAAAGTGCTGCAACGTTGATGTTTGCAGGAAACAAGGTGACTGCCTCTTGTGCAGTTCCTTCATAGATAACAGTAGAGCCGTTTATTTCATCTAAATTAATTTCAGAGTTTTCAAAAAATTTTGCGCCCTTTAGAGAACGAGGATGTTTGGTGGTTGTAATTGATATGGATTCTAATTCATCTTTGACTGATTTTATTGCATCAAGTCCTGCAATTGCACCTGAAGGAAGATAGATTGTTCTTTTGAAATGATCACATGCATCAGACAAAATGTCATAGATGGATTCATCAAGTAATGCGCCGACACTCATTATCAGCATGTCTTTTTTGTTTTGCAAGATACTCAGTCCAACATCTTTTACTGCATCTTGTGAAGCTGCCTCTACAACAATATCTATTGGCTGAGAAGATAATAGATGAGAGTTTTCAACAATTTCTGGTTTGTTTTTTAGTTTTTCAACAAGAGAAGAGGATGCATCTTTTGATGCGTCATATACATGAGTAAGTGTTGCTGGAAAATTTTCTGAATCAATTGCCAATGCAATTTGAGTTCCCATCGAACCACAGCCTAAAAGTGCTACTCGTTTCAAACAGAATGTCTAGGAATCATCACTTAATTAATTCTAGGTAAACTATTTCCAAAAGAGAATTTCCTTGCAAATAGCACCAATCCTATTACAGAAAGTCCCAAAATCAGAACAGCGTAGGCTCCAAATTCAGGAATTACGTGAGTTCCTGTGATTTCAACTTGAGTTGCACCTTCAGGAACTATAAATCCGAGTGTAAATCCATGGTATGATTTGGCCAACTCATATCCCCTCTCCATTCCATCAACAAATAACCCATAATCCTCAGTTTCATGTGAAATAATTTCTTCTGGAAGAATTACCCAAAAGGTATAGCTCTCAGGTACTGGTTCCAAAACGATTTCAAGAGATTTGTTTTCTTTGTTAATGTTCATTGAGACTACTTCTGGTTCTGGATATTCTTCATTAAAAGAATCCATAGAACCACCATAACCAAATGGAATGAGATAAGTTTCACCATCTATTTCAAGTGGATATTTTTGGGATGTTGTTTCTATCAAATCAGAGATTTGAGCAAATGCCTCTACATCCAAAATATGTTCTGCATAGACATTTGTGGGAAGAATTACCATAGTTAACAAAACTCCAATTAATACAAAGTATCTGCATTTCATGTTTAATTTAGAAAATCATCTAATATAACCAGTTTTCGTATTTTCTTTACTGATTTTCAGTACTGAAATTAAAGAAAACAAATCATCATCAAATTATTTATGCAAAGAAATATGAAAAAAAATATGTATTTTCAAATTGGGGTAGTTTTTACAATATTTCTTTTAGTGATAATTCAACCATCATTTGCAGATGTTGAATCACCAAGAAAACAGATCAAACTAGGCGTGATGCCAGAAAAAATTACGTGTGATGAAGGACTAGTTTTAATGTTGAAAATATCAGGAATACCTGCTTGTGTAAAACCAACTACTGCAGAAATATTAGAAGAAAGAGGATGGAAACAGATTATTCAAAAATTTGAAAGAGCAGAAAGAGAAATTGAAACTATACCTGCGTCTCAAAACTCTATAGTAAACTATTACATTCTAGATGATGATCTTAATACAAGTCACAGTGGTATTGATGTCATTAGTACAAAAGGGCTTTTTGAATTTACAGTTAATGGAGTTCCAATAAAAGGACCTGAAACAATGATTGAAACAGGAGTGGATACAGGGAAATTTTATTTGAAATTAGAGTTACCCGATACAACCAAACAAGATGATGTTGTTTTAATTAGATATTTAGATCAATCAGATTCATCAGGAGAAGAGAGGGTTTTAACAAAATCAATTACACTGACAAAAACATTTGCAAAAGTAGAGACATCTGGTGGAGGTTCTAGAATAGGTCAGGAATTCACATTAAGAATTTACGAACCAGATGCAAACAGAGATTCTAAAGATGAGGATAAAATTCCTCTTAGTTCATTTGAATTTAGGGGAGATGGAGGAATTAGAACCACTTTAGCCAATCCAAAATTTGATGCAAACTCTTGGGCATTAATAGAAACTGGACCAAATACAAGTACATTTGAAGTGAAGATCAAAATTCCTAGAGAATTAGATGGACAAACAATTCACATTGGAGACAAATATGAAATTAGATACATAGACAAAAGCACTCCATCAGGTACAGAGGAAAAAATAATTTTCAAAGGAAGGATTGGATAAATGGATCAGGTTTGTCAAGGTTCAGTATAACCTAAAGATTTTATTCAAACCAACGAACTATTGTT
>JBHITY010000135.1:0-2977 GCA_042138585.1 Candidatus Nitrosopumilus sp. | reverse complement strand
CTTATGTCTACTGAAACACAAGAGGAAGATGAAGAATTTGCTATTTGTGTAGAATGTGGAAATGCCATTGAAAAATGTGTTTGTGTATGTCCATATTGTGGAGAGCGAGACAAGTGTAAATGTGCATTATTTGATGCGGCAACTGGAGGATAAAAATTTGGTAAAACTGAATATTACTATTCATTTCATAGGTGACTTGCTATGAGTTCTGTAGATTTTACTTGGCTCATTGGAGGGCCTCAGGGTAGTGGAGTTGAATCTGGCGCTAATATCTTCTCTAGAGTGTGCGCTGAAATGGGATATCAGGTATTTGGAAAGAGAGAATTTTATTCAAACATCAAAGGGGAACACAGCTACTTTGCAGTAAGAATATCTGATCAAAAAATTCATTCCAATGTGAATGATGTAACGTTGATGGCATCATTTGATGCAGAAACTATCTTCCGTCATTACGATGAAGTGATTTCTGGTGGAGGCATAATTTATGATTCAGCTCTCGAAGATATTACTACTGATAAAGTTCATACTCTTGACACTCCGTTTAGAGAGAGACTACACAAAGAACTCGAATCAAAGAACAAACCATTTTCCATTGCAGGTGTTCTAGAAATTGCAAAAGAAAAAGGTGTAAACTTGTACCCTGTATCATTCAAAGCAATTCTTGAAGCACTAGCTGAAGAAACTGAAAATCCTCGTCTAAAGGGATTAGTTAGAATGTTCAATGTCATTGGTGTTTCTTTGTCATTGGGATTAGTCAAGATGCCTCCTGACTCTTTGCAAAAAACAATTGGAACAATTTTTTCAAAGAAACAAGAGATTGCAAAAATTAATCAGCAGACTGCAAACTATTCTTACAATTATGCCACTGCAAAGTTTGATGAGTTCAATTATACATTAGCAGGAATTCAAAAAGAACCGGGAACTCTTTTGGTTCAAGGGTTCCAAGGTACAGCATTAGGAAAGATGGCATGTGGTTGTAGGGTTCAACCTTACTATCCAATTACACCAGCTTCAGACGAATCAGTATTTTTAGAATCAAATGAGATTTTAGAAATAATTGATGACCGTCCAGGTTCTACTGCAGTAATTCAAACCGAAGATGAGATCTGTGCAATGGGCATGACTATAGGAAGCGCATTAACTGGAACCCGCTCAGCAACATGTACTTCTGGCCCTGGATTTGCCCTGATGACCGAAATGCTAGGCTGGGCAGGCATAAACGAGGTACCTGTTGTGATTACCAATTATCAAAGAAGTGGCCCTTCAACTGGACTTCCTACACGTCACGGACAAGATGATTTACTATTTTCTGTTTTTGCAGGACACGGAGATTTTCCAAAGATTGTTTATGCCTCTGGTGATGTTGAGGAGAGTTTCTATGATACTGGTAACATTTTCAATTATGCAGACGTCTTTCAGGTTCCAGTAATTCATTTGATGGACAAATTCATTGCAAGTTCTGTTGTTACATGTAAGAGATTTGACCCATCCAAAATCACAATTAATCGAGGAAAACTCTTAGATAAAGTCGAAGATGGATATGAGCGATTTGCATTTACTGAAGATGGTGTGTCACCTCGTTCTAGATTAGGAATTGACAACGGAATTTTCTGGGATACTGGTGATGAATCTGATGAAAAAGGACACATCACAGAGGATCCAATTTTACGTGTAAAGATGATGGATAAGAGAATGTCTCGTCTTGACTTGATTCTAAAAGAAATTCCAGCAGCCGAAAAGGTAGTATCTTTTGGTGTTGAAGATTATACTGTAATCACATGGGGTTCTTCTAAAGGACCAATTATTGATGCAATTGAGATGCTCAAAAAAGAAGGAATATCAATTGGACTTGTACAGATTAAACTCTTACATCCATTTCCTGGTGAATACGTTGCATCTTTACTAAAAGACGCAAAGACAATAATCGATGTTGAGGCAAATCATTCAGCACAACTAGGAAAACTATTCAAACAAAATGTGCAAAGAGACATTGACTATTCTATCTTAAAATATACCGGAAGAGCAATGACTAGTACTGAAGTTTATGATTCACTCAAAAAAATTGTTGAAAACAAGGCTGAGAAGAGGGAGGTTTTGATGCATGGCGCTTAAGATGGCAGATTTCAAGACCGATGTCCATAATGACTGGTGTCCTGGTTGTGGTGACTTTGGAATTGTAAATGCAATTCAGATGGCTTTAGCAGAAATGGGAGTAGAGCGAGACAAGACTGCTATATTTTCTGGAATTGGTTGTTCAGGTAAAACATCTCACTACATCAACACCTATGGAGTTCATACTCTTCACGGTAGAGTCTTGACATTTGCCCAAGGTGCAAAGATTGCAAATCCTGAGATGACTATCGTCGCAGTTGGTGGTGACGGTGATGGTCTAGGAATTGGCGCAGGTCATTTTGTTGCAGCAGGAAGACGTAATGTAAACATGACATACATCATATTTGATAATGGAGTTTATGGATTAACAAAGGGACAAGCATCCCCAACATTAAAACTCGGTGAGCAAACAAAATCACTCCCATCTCCAAACACTAACTACAATGTTAATCCGATTGGATTAGCTGTTGCAAGTGGATTCACATTTGTTGCAAGAGGATACTCTTATGATGTTAGACATCTCAAAGATTTGATCATTCAAGCAGTAAACCACAAGGGTTTGTCATTCTTGGATGTTTTGCAACCATGTCCAACTTACAATGATCTTAATACTAGAGATTGGTATGCTGGAACAGATTTGATGGATGAAGCTCAAAAGAGACATTCAAGAATCTACAAACTAGAAGAACACGGATATGATCCTGTAGTTCATTTCAATGAGGAGGCCGAAGTCAATGAAAGACTCACACAAGCTCTTATCAAATCCCTTGAATGGGGTAACAAGATTCCAATTGGGGTCTTTTACAAAAATGAAATTATTACTCCTTACACTGTTAGACTAAGAGACAAGATTCCAAATTATCTG
>JBHITY010000134.1:0-2983 GCA_042138585.1 Candidatus Nitrosopumilus sp. | reverse complement strand
AAAGCATCTTTTGTAAATAATATTATTTTGAATTATACCAATGTCTGTATTACTGATTGCAAATTCTGTGCATTTTACAGATCCCCTGGGGCTGATGACTCTTACACATTAACTTTGGATCAAATTGAATCCCGAGTTAAAACCGCATGGGACATGTTTAAGATCAGACAGGTCTTGATTCAAGGTGGACACAATCCAAACTTGAAGATTGAATATTATGAAGACGCATTTAGAATGATTAGAGAAAAATTTCCCAAAGTGGGTGTTCATGGATTGTCAACATCAGAAATTGACATGATTGCAAGAGTTGAAAAATCATCAACAAAGGAAATTTTGTCAAGACTAAAAGATGCTGGTTTGCAATCAATGCCGGGTGCAGGAGCTGAAATCTTGACTGATTCAGTTAAAGAGATTATTAGTCCAAAGAAAATTTCCAGCGATGCTTGGATTAGAATTATGGATGAAGCTCATTCTCTTGGAATTCCATCTTCTGCAACAATGATGTATGGTCATGTTGAAAACAAAAATGATATTGTTGAACACTTTTTCAAACTTGTAAAATTACAAGAAAAAACTAAAGGATTCATGGCATTTATCCCATGGAACTTTGAGCCAAACAATACTTTGATGCATGAAGAGGGACTAGTAGAATATGGTACTGGTGGAATTCAACTCTTGAAGATGATTGCAATCTCTAGACTAATCTTTGATGGTCTAATTCCTCATATCCAATCTTCATGGTTGACAAATGGTATTGGCATGGCTCAACTAGCTTTGCAGTATGGTGCTGATGATTTTGGTGGAACTTTGATTGGAGAAGAAGTTGTTTCATGCACTGGAGCACGCTCAACTGAACTTACTGATAAAATAATCATCGATGCAATTCATCAAATTGGTTACTCTGTTGAAGAGAGAGATAATTTCTACAATCCTATTTCTGTATCATAGCCCATAATCAGACCATTTAGAATCAACTAGATTCTTTGTTTCATCATCAACTTTAACCGGTTGTTGAATTTCCCTTTCATATCCTTCTTCTTTTGTTTTTTGTGTTGCATCAATTCCCATCTTAGATCCCAAGTTGACAAGTGGTGACGCTGGATCCAGTGTGTCTGTAGGGGTATTGTTGATTATTGTAGTGTCTCTTGCTGCATCTGCTCTTGTCGTAATTGCCCAAATCACATCATTGATGTCGTGAACATTGATGTCTTCATCGACCACCACAAACATCTTTGTTAGTGATAATTGTCCCATTCCCCATAATCCCATCATCACTTTTTTTGCTTGACCTGGGTATCTCTTTTTGATAGATATTATTGCAAATCCTTGGAACCAACCAGCTGCTGGCATGCTAAAATCAACTACTTCTGGATGGAACATTTGGATTAACGGTAAGAATGAGCGCTCAATTACTTTTCCAATATATGCATCCTCAAGTATTGGTTTTCCAACCACTGTTGTAACATAGATTGGATTCTTTCTTCTCATTATTCCTGTCAGAGTAAACGTTGGGTATGGTTCAACAGGGGTGTAGTAACCTGTATGGTCTCCAAATGGACCTTCATCCCTAATGTCTGCAGGATCCACATATCCTTCTAAAACAATTTCTGCATTTGCTGGAACTTCTAAATCAATTGTCTTACACTTTACAGTCTTGATGCCTTCTTTTCTTGTAATTCCTGCAAACAAGTATTTGTCTAGTCCTTCTGGAACTGGAGCTATTGATGAGAACACTGTTGCAGGTTCTCCCCCAATAATTATTGCAGTTGGGATTTTTTCTCCTTTGTCTTTTGAAATGTCTCCGTGATGGGCTCCTCTCTTGTGTTTTTGCCAGTGCATTAGTGCATGTGTCTTATCTACAATTTGCATTCTGTAAACACCTAGATTTCTAACTCCAGTTTCTGGATGTTTTGTTGCAACTAAACCTAATGTGATAAATCGTCCCGCATCATTTGGCCATGATTTTAAAATTGGTAAATCCTCAAATGATGCATCAGTTGATGTAATTTCAGTAACTGGCCCACTAACTTCTGATTTTGGAAATGATGCAGTCATTTTTGAGAGTTCTGGAAGTTTTTTTAATTTGTTTAAGAAACCTGATGGCACATCCATCTTTGTCATATCAGCAATACGTTGTCCAATTTCAGTAAAGTCTGTCATCCCTAGTCCTATCTCTAATCTTTTGATAGAACCAAAGGCATTTCCTAAAACTGGCATGTCAAAATCTTTTACGTTTTCAAAAAGAATTGCAGGTCCGTTTGAATACATTTCTCTTCTCATTATTTCTGCAATCTCTAAATTCGAGTCAACTTGTGTTTTGACTCTCTTTAATTCTCCATTTTTTTCAAGTTCTGAAATAAACTCTTGAATATCTTCTATTGGCACAATTCTTCTCGATCCAGTTCAAGTATAAGCTTAACTAGATTTTATGGTGAATTAACACTTGAAAAATACTGAATTTACATCGGTGGGAGTTCTGTCTTTTTATCATGTCCACCCGAGCCAAATTTGCAGTAGAAGCATAATTCTGATTCCATGTACTTTAGTTGCTCAACTTGGATTGCACCAAGTTTTAATGCAATTTTTGTGAGAATTTTGTACTTTAGGGGCATAGCAGGAATTACTTCATCCATGTATACTCTGTAGTGATCGGGACAAAACTTCAGTGTGACTTTGGCAGGCTCTTTACCCTTCTCATTTACCTGCTTTGTGAAATTGATCTGCTCACGAATATACTCATGCTTTGGGCATGGACAATCTTTTCCACCTGGATGCTTGTAAGCAGGTGTGTTTTTCCAGTCAAATTCTGGAAATTCTTTCTCAAAATCGTCCATGAGATCAGTTAGTGATTTGTGCTTATAAAACTTGATCAAACTTGTCTATGGTAATAACCCAAATGCTCATAAACCCCGGATTATCCATCCAGTTTATGGCAGCTGCTAAAAAGCAAACAAAAAAAGATCTTGAAGACAAGATTGCCGAA
>JBHITY010000133.1:0-3008 GCA_042138585.1 Candidatus Nitrosopumilus sp. | reverse complement strand
TGAACAAATGTGATCAAATTTCTGGATGGAGAAAATCTGAAACACCATTCATTTCACAAGCAATCAAAGAACAAGATGCATCAATTCAAGCTGATCTTGATCAAAAAATCTATGATGTTGTTGGAACTCTATCTGTATTAGGATACCAATCTGAGGCTTTTTATCGTGTAAAGGACTTTAAATCTGAAATTGCAATTGTTCCAATCTCTGCACGTTCTGGTGTTGGAATTCCAGAATTACTTAGTGTCTTAGTGGGATTGACTCAACAATATCTCCAAAAAAGACTCAATCAAGAAGAAAAAGATCCTCGTGGAATTGTTTTAGAAGTAAAAGATGAAGTTGGATTAGGACAAACTGCAAATATTATACTAATTGATGGTTCTATCAAAAAAGAAGACAGCATAGTTGTTGCAAAGCGTGATGGTGTAATTGTCACAAAACCAAAAGCCTTGCTGTTGCCAAAACCACTTGATGAGATGCGTGATCCTCGTGACAAATTCAAACCAACACCCAAGGTAGATGCTGCAGCTGGACTAAAGATCGCATCACCAGAACTTGAAGGTGTTCTTCCAGGAAGTACTCTCTATGTTGCTACAAATGATGATGAGATTGCAAAATACACCCATCTCATAGAATCTGAAATGAAATCCATGTTTGTTGATACTGAAACTAATGGAATTATTCTAAAATGTGATACAATTGGCTCACTTGAGGCTATAGTGGAGATGCTTCGACGCTCCCAAGTGCCAGTAGCTAAAGCCGATATTGGTCCTGTAAATAGACGTGATGTAATAGAAGCTAAAGCAATTAAAGAAAAAGACAGACATTTGGGAATTGTTTTGGCATTTAATGTCAAGGTTTTACCTGATGCAAAAGAAGAATCAGAGATTAATCACATCAAAGTCTTTGAAGACAAAGTAATCTATAGTTTAATTGACAATTACAATGCCTGGGTTGAAGAAGATACCGCACATGAAGAGGATGCAATATTTTCTGAATTAACACCTGTATCCAAGTTTACTTTTCTTAAAGGAATGGTATTTAGAAATAACAATCCTGCAGTTTTTGGAATTCGAATAGATGTTGGAACTCTTAAACACAAAATTCCATTCATGAATTCTGATGGACGACGAATCGGAAACATACACCAACTCCAACATGACAAAAAAACAGTAACTTCAGCTAAAGCAGGTGAAGAAGTTGCATGCTCTGTTCAAGATGTAACCATAGGAAGACAAATTTTTGAAGAAGAAGTGTTTTACACATTTCCTCCATCTCACGAAGCAAAACAATTGCTAAACAAATTCATGCATAAACTAACTACTGAAGAACAAGAAGTATTAAATGAAATTGTAGAAATTCAAAGAAAGAAAGAAGCAGCTTATGCTTACTAGTTTTACTGTGAATGCTTCTGACAAATCATATTGATTCCAGGGGCTCCTACTGCTCCCATCATCTTATCTACAATTTGTCCTGATTTGAACATGATAAATGTTGGAATTGACTGTACTGCAAATTTCATTGCAATATTTTGATTGTTATCCACATTAACTCTTGCAAATTTTACTTTGGGATATTTTTTTGATAGACTTTCAAATACTGGGTGCATCATCTTACATGGACCACACCATTCTGCCCAGAAATCTACCAATGTTGGATTTTCAGCCAAAACTGTCTGGTCAAAATTAGAGTCATCTAAATCGATAATTCCAGGCTCAACTTTAGGCTGGTTTTGTTGTTTTAGCATCTCTTCTAATTTTCTTTGTTTGATTTTTTCAATTTCTGGGTCTTCAGACATTATGGTATCAAATTTTTTTCTACTAAAAAATCTATGTTGAAAGATTACTCATCAGCTGATTTTACTGGAATTGCTTCGAATCTTCTTGATTTGCAAATGGGACATTGATCGATATATTTTGTAAAACTAACAGAGGTGTATGCAATTCCACAATCTCCGCAAATTCGAAGATTTCTACTTAACTTTCCCATATTGATTATCAAAAAGTATTATGATTAAAACCTAACTCGTCTTAATTTTCTTATTCCAAAAAATAGCATTGCTGGTGCTGCTAAATACATTCCAATGTTCATCACTATCACTCCGATTCCATATCCGAGAACCTGTGATTCTGATTCTGCATATTCCATTATTGATAATGTGGATAACAGCGGTGTGATTCCTATTTTTACTGCTTCTTTGAACATTGGATTTTCTCTTTGCATATCTGCAATGTATGGAGAGAATGAATAGTAAACTTGGTTGAATCCTGTCATAAATGATGCTCCTGATTCAGTACTCATCAATTGATTATCGCGGATTTCTCTTAGGAATTGAACTTGTGGTGCCATTTCAGAACCATATGCTGCAGTTGCAATTAGGCAACCTCCTCCACGTTTATTCTCTGATGGAACCACTGTACATATACCATCAACTAATTTTGTTCCTTGACCACATTCTCCAAACTCTGGCTCAATAACTTCTGGCTCATCTAATCCTACTGCTTCATAGATTGTCATTTCAGGATATGTTTTGTCAAACCAATCCTTGTATGTGATTTCATTATTGTATCTATCAACATAGTATTGTGGATCTAGATTTGGATCAACAAATGGTGCTAGTATCTTTGGTTCTTCTAGTCCTACAGCCTGATAAATTGAGGAATATTCAGGATAATTGTCATCAAACCACTTTTTGTAACCTGCCTCATTATTGTATCTGTCAACATAACTTTGAGGATCTTTTGTTTCATCAACAAAAGAAGCAGGAATCTCTAATTCTTCTGGTTCATCTGTTGTTTTCTTTGTTTCTGTTTTTTCTTCTGGTTCAGGCTTTGGTTCTGGATTTACTGCATCAGGCTCATTGACTGTAATTGTAATTGTTTCTCTATCTGTCTGACTACCTTTAGTTACAACAATATCAAAAGTATATTCTGCACCAGGATTGTTTCCATGAGAACCTGATGGAGTCCATGTAAATTTACCTGTGCTAGAATTAATTGTTGCATCAC
>JBHITY010000132.1:0-3039 GCA_042138585.1 Candidatus Nitrosopumilus sp. | reverse complement strand
ATCAAATGAACCAGTACCTACACCATTTACAGATGTAGATATTGTAACAGGACCTGTTTTTTGCCCAGTGGAAATTTCTGCAGTTCCAAAAGAATAAGAGCTTTTGATTTTTCCGGCATCAGAAATAGTAGCTAAATCCTCATTACTAGAAATGACATTAATGTGTTGAACATAACCATCACTGTATTGGTTTTCCTTTGATTGAACTGGATAAAGTTCATCCTCATCTAAACAATCAACAGAAAATAAAATCTTATCTTCAGGATCTAAATCAATATTAAGAGTTTTTTCATTACCGTTTCCACCCTCTTCGTCTTCTGCAGTAGTACACTCAGGATGAATTTCAATTTCGGAGCCATCAGGACGTATTCCATCATCATCCTCATCATCTTCAATTACCGATAATTGATAAGTGAAAAATGCTGTAGAGTTACTAGGAATCCTATCAAGTCCATACACGGCAACAGTATGATCATAATTTTTTACATCATATCCAAAATCATATACATTGTTCACAGAACGTTTGATATTGTTTATTCCCTCTATGGAAGTACCAACAGTCCTGAATGTATCAGTTGCAGTACCGTATCCATCAGAGGTTACTCCAATTAGGATATTATTTTGTAATAAATTTTGTAAACTAAATTTTTCTTGAAACAAATAACCGAATTGGCCTTTTTTTATCATAGGTTTCTCAGACTTTACGAAATTAGAAAAAGTCTCACCAATAGGGTATTGTTCGCTTGAGAAAAACTCCAAAGGGATATCTTTAGGGGTTTTAGTTGGATTTCCATCAGAATCAACTACAGTTACAAAAATATCCAATTTTCTATCAATTTCAGCTGGAATTAATTTAGGAAATACTGAAATTTGTAGTGCTGTTGGAAGGGTAGATGAAATTTTGATGCTCTTTGCAACATCTAAGCCAGATTCCTCATGAATTGCTCGTAAAAATGTATTCCCAGTTCTTTCATGTGCAGATATTATACCCCATGCATAGTAATCTCCTTCTTTTATTGTCAGGATATCAGAGCTTGGAGAGGCCAAAGATTTTTCATGTTCAAGTAAAATTTCGACATCATAAGGAGCACGAATTAAAACACCATCAAGAGTTTTAAGATAAACAGAGAAAGGCATCTCAGAATTTACATGCATTTCAGTTGTTGGTAAATTTAATTGCAAAATCAGATTATCTGGAAGATATGTTTTATCAGTACCTACTTCAATTTTTTGAAAAGTATCTTTGCCATTAAGACTTGCAGTTATGATTGTTTTTCCAGATTTCTCACTTGTTGTAATAGGGAAAGTTACAAACTCTTTGTTTGCATTTAAAATTATTTTATCAGGAACAGATGCAATTGAAGGATCATCAGAACTTAAACTAACAGGCACATCATATGTAGATGTAATTGGAACGCCATGTTTACTTAGAACATAGAGGAATCCAACAGGGTGTTCTGCAACTCCACTTTCTAAATGATCAGGGGAAATTGCAAGTTTTATTGAATAGTCAGATAATTCATCTAAATTTTGAGCTGATGCAGGGTGTAAATTTCCTGCAGATAAAAGGGCTAAAGCAAGTAAAAAGATTGTGGGTTTTTTTGTGTTCATTTTTTTCTCCATTTTTTCAATTTTTACTCCATTTATTTTTCATAAAAATGAAAAAAGGGTGGAGTTATCCACTTTGTTGTCCAGCTACGACAGTTCCAACAAACACAGCACCATTAGCTGTAGTTAGTTTGAATTGAGCATCTCTACCAAATTGAACATCTTGTTCTAATTCAAGTAGGATTGTAGCTTGTTGACCTGGCTGAATAGTAGCAGTAGGACTTGTAGATAGGTCTGCAACTTGGCCTGCAACACCTTTGTTTACAATTGTGAAGGAGGTTGCATTCATCAATGTGTCAGCATCCCATGTCTCAAGAGGAGTACCAACAATTCCAGGAACGTAATTGTATACACTTCCTGCAAATCTTACTTCAGTTAATGAAGCTTGTGCGACACCTTGATTTGTAACATAAACTGCGACTCTTTCACCTGTTAGAAGTCCATTGTTTGCAACTCCAGATAATACGTTTGGAGTTGTTTGTTGATCAATTAGACTACCATCATGTAATTGCAAGTTTGTCACATCTGTTGCATCATATCCATTGATTTGGAGTGATTCAATTTGTGGTGCGCCACTGATTTGAGCGGAACTGAAAAATCCTTGTGAGAACACAAAGACAATACTTCCACCAACGACTGCTATTGCTACCAAAAGAAGTGTTGCTATGACTGGAGCAACTGCTCTTCTTGAAGTCAACTTGTTTTGTTTTGACTGTAGTTTTGTCATTTCTGAATTTCTTAGAATTAGAAAAGATGTTAAAGGAATTTGTGTTCAAACTGGACTACAATTAACTAGTTTGTACGCATGTTTTATGAAATGAACAAAAATAAAATCAAAAAATGAGCCTAAATTAAAAAAAAGTTAAGATGGACAGCCATTAGTTGGACATACTTGTAAAACAGTTTCAGCTATTGGACCGACTGCAAATGTTCCGCTTGCACTATTCCCTGTAGCAATACCATTTGCAAGAATAGACATCACATACATTTTTGCTTTAGGAACAGATGGAGCTGTAGCTGTAAATTGGATAGTTTTTGCGTCAGCATGATCATCTATAGAATCAATCAAAGTTCCAACAATCTGTGTTGAACCATCAGGATATGTAACAATAGGGGAGAGACTAAAACCATTTGAGCTAACGACGGTTCCAAAATTCCATTCTTTTGGAATGTTAATTATTAATGATGTACCATTTTTGATTCCATATACTGCATCACTACTCATATCAGCAATAGTTGCATTAAACGTAACTGAACTTCCCTCCATTATTCCAGTTACTTCACTCATCACATCAGATGATGCAACTGATTCAGGATTTCTTGCAAGAAAAACATTCGGCAATGCAACTTCACTAGTATGCATCGTAGTACCATAGCCTGCTTTTCCATATTGACCAAGAGTTGTAAACACAACAGGCTGAACTAGAATAT
>JBHITY010000131.1:0-3049 GCA_042138585.1 Candidatus Nitrosopumilus sp. | reverse complement strand
GAAAAGTAGAATTCATCATTGTCTTTGGATCAAGATTCATGACACCAAGACAATTTGGTCCAATTACTTGAATATTGTATTTTTTTGCAATATCTTTTACCTGTTGTTCACGTTTTGCTCCTTCTTCATCAACTTCTTTGAATCCAGCTGTGATGATAATTACACCTTTGATTTTCTTTTTTCCACATTCTTCTAACACAGGTGCGACCAATGTATTTTTGATAACAATTACTGCAAGATCAATTGGTTTTGGAACATCTAAAACACTCTTGTATGCTTTTTTGTAAAATACAGTTTCTCTTGAAGGACTGATAGGATATACTGTTCCCTTGAAACCATTCATAATATTTGATGTAATAGTGGCACCAACGCTTCCTCTTTTGTCAGATGCGCCGATTACTGCAATGGATTTTGGAGATAAAACGACAGATTCTGTCATGTAAAGTTGATCAAAATATTTTGTATAATAAAGTTATTCATAGAAATTTCTGATCTCTAAAATTTAGCTTCCCAGCATCTTTCCAGCTAGATTCTCTTTTCGAGGTACCCAAACTATTGACAAATTAGAAAATTTTCCAATTATACTCCAAGCTTCTCTTGCCAAATCACGTAATTGTTCATTATTTATCGCAAATTCATGATTAAGTTGGTTTACAGTATTTTTTGAATCACTGTAAATTGTAATTTCTTCATCAGAATCAACAAACTTGTTTAATGCAGAAATTATTGCTAAGTATTCAGCCTGATTGTTTGTAATTTCAGGTTTTTTTTCATAAAATGATTCTCCAGTTTCCTTTACAAAAAAGCCATATCCACCATTAGGACCTCCTGAACCATCAACATAGACACTAATGTTCATCTTTGTACAACCTCGTAATCTTTATAGTTAGATTTACTACTATCATGTAAACGATTGTAGACAATCCTTGTGATACAATTGATGCCAAGTATGGATCATAATTTAGTACAAGTAGATAATATTGTAATACCCATCTTACTATAGTATAAACAATTTCTCCAATTCCAAGTGAAGTCACTAATTTTTTCAGATCATGTTTTAGTCTCTTTGTATCAGTTTTTCCTGATTTTAGGAGATATTTTTTACGATTATCAAAATAGAACAGTCCACTAAATACAGAAAAGTAAATGACATAATCAGCAATTGTAGTGTAAGTTGTGTTTAGATAGTCAGCTTGATCAGCTAAAATTTGTGCTATGACTGCAGAAATTGTAATTGATGCAGCAAATGCAATTAGAATATTCTTGTTAAGTTTCAAATATTCTTGTAGCATGTGTTTTGAGAGATTTTGTTACAATTAAACTAAGATTAATCCAGAGTGATTTTCAAGAATATTATCAATCCTACTAACTCTGCAACACCAACTCCCAACATGTATGGGAATATTTCATTAGAGAAGAGGTGTTCCATTGAGAAATAAGCCATTGCACCAACTACATTATGCAAAAACAACATGGCTGCAACAACAATCATTCCAAGTGGAAGTTGAGCTCTTGTTTTTCCATACATATTTCCAAAAATTGCAATTAAGATTCCCAATATTCCCATATTGATAATTGAGACAATTGACAAAATCAGAGATGTAGGCTCCATTTAGAGAAAAACACCTCTTGAGCTTTTATTTACTTTTATCCAATTTTCCTTCAATTTTTTCAAATGTCTCCATATTTACTTCAAGAAAGGTTGAAATGAAAAACATGATGCCATATTTTTCACCCTCTTTTGTAATCAAGTTATTTTTTTCAAGAACTTTGATGTGATGTTGAATTGCTTTGTAATCAAGACCTAATTCATTTGCCAATTGGTTAGTGTTTAGTGGATTTTCTTTTAATTTTGAAATAATCTTTAATCTAGTAAGTCCTCCCCGAGAACCAGCAAAAATGAACCAGAATAATCTTTTTGCATCTGGATCATTTGCCATAATGAATGCAAAAGCTTCTCGCCTACCACTAAAAGGTATTTTGTGCTAAGATAATCAAAGTATAAAAAACATAATTAGCCAAAAATATCTGAAACAAAAATGATGTTAAATTATGATGCCCCTTTGTATAGACCACCTTCAGAAGCAAGATCATTAATTTTTCAGGTTACATTAGGTTGTTCATTTAACGAATGCTCTTTTTGTGACATGTATAGATCAAAAGAGTATTCTGAGAGACCATGGGAGGAAGTAAAATCAGAAATTGATATGATGGCAAAATATTTGCCAGATACTAGAAGAGTTTTTCTTGCAGATGGAGATGCATTAAATCTAGATTCTGAATACATGATTAAAATTGTGAAATACATCAGAGAAAAATTTTCAAAGATTGAAAGGATTTCCTGTTATGCAATGCCCATGAATATTCTAAAGAAAACTTCTGAGGATTTAAAGAAGATGAACGAGGCAGGTCTTGACATGTTTTACTTGGGAATTGAAAGTGGTTCAGACATTGTTCTAAAAAAAGTAACAAAAGGTGCAATTGGAAAAACCATAATCAAATCAGTTAACAAAGCCAAAGAAGCAGGTTACATCATGTCATGTATGGTGATTTTAGGTTTAGGAGGTAGAAAATATTCTAAAGAGCACATCAAAGGTACTGCGGAAGTAATTAGTGCTTGTTCGCCAAATTATGTAGGTGCACTTACTTTGTATTTAGAAAATGGAATCAAACAAGAATTTCTTGACAAGTATCAAGGAGAGTTTGTGAGAATTAATGATGATGAATCATTAGATGAATTGCAAAGTTTGATTGAACAAATTGATACCAAGGATGAGATTGTGTTTAGGGCAAATCATGGCTCAAATGCATATACCATCAAAGGTACTTTTCCTCAAGACAAACAAGAAATGCTAGACAAGATTGAATGGATGAAACAGCATCCAGAGATTATGCGTCCTCAGGGATTAAGAGGATTCTAGATAAGATTTCCCTGTTTAAGGTACACCACTTTGAAGATAGTTACAGAATAGTCCCCATCAAAGATTTTCTTGGTATATCCATTCTCAGAATGTAAAACTCTGAATTTGTATTCATATGTACCATCTTG
>JBHITY010000130.1:0-3088 GCA_042138585.1 Candidatus Nitrosopumilus sp. | reverse complement strand
TTGTAGAATGACATGTTCTAATTTTCCAACAGTACTTGCAGTATCTTTTCTCAAAGACATCAGTGTTGAAATTATAAAGAATTCATTTTTGACTTGTTCGGATTTTAACAAGGGTTTTAGATTTGGTTGAACAATTCCTGCCAGGGTTCTTCCATAGATGTTAATGACGCCGGCATATCTGATATTCTTTGAAACATCAAGTATTTTTTGACATTGTTTTCTATATTTTACAACAGCGTCTTTCCATTTGTCTGCAGGTGTTTTAACCATACTAAAAAATCAGATTTGCAACTAATAAGGATTATTCCTGAATATCTGAATAATTTTTAATCTTGTTTTTTGGATTCTTTTTCTAATTTCTTCTTTAGTTCTGTGTTTTCTTTTAGAAGTTTGTCATTTTCTGCTTGAAGTGTTTGTACTGAATTTTGTTTAGTGTATAATGGATGGCCTGGAGGAATTACTTGATTTCCTGTAAGTAATCCTGCTGCATGTTGTTGATACATGTGTTGGAATCCCTGTAATTTTTGATTGATTGTTTCTGCATCACGTGAAAATTGTTCTTTTACAGGATTTTTGTGAATGTTGAACATTGGATGTGTCAATCCAGGAGGCAATCGAGGGAATTGTAATGCCATATGTGGGATGTTTGGATTCAATCCATAGAGGTCCTGTAGGTGTTTATGTATGTGATTTTCCACATAACTAGTCCATTTTTGCTATATTTGTGGCTTGCTTTACGCATTTGATATACACTTTAGTGAAATCCAAGTCATTTTTGCTCAATTTGAGCTGATCGCAGATCCTTATACGATCCCGCTTTTTGATCGCTGATACGCATGGACGAAAGAAAAAAGACGTGTCTTAGATGTAAAAAAGACATTGAGGAAAAGGATCTACACAAGATTGTAATCTATGTTGTTCAAGAAAAATTCACTGAACATCATTATGAGCATGTAGAGTGTCCTGGTAAATTTACTGTGTAGTTATAAAATTCGATTTATCCCTTAAACTCGTAAACTTTGTAAATTTCGCCAGTAATTCTGGAACGGTATTTCCATTCATCCTGCTTCCATACTACTTGAACAAATTCTCTTTGCGAATTAGGGTGTAGTCTTTGATAGACATCTTGTCCGATTAAAATTTGATTAGGCTTTGCCATGCTTTGAATTTTGGCTGCGATGTTCATGGCAGGTCCCATTATATCCACATGAGATTGAAGCTCGTCTGCACCATATCTTACAACAATATTTTTTCCAAAATCAACTCCAACCTTTACCATCAAGTCAGGATAGTCATATTGGTTCAAAATTGGGTTTATTCCTTTTTGAATAACTGAAATCATAGATTTTGCACAGTTTACCGCACTATCTGATGCAAGTAACCCGTTACTTTGCGCATCAAAATATCCTATTACTGCATCACCTACAAATTTGAGCACATACCCTTCATGCTGTCTAATAACTGAAGCCATCTCCTGGGCAAAAGAACTAATAATTATTGCAATTTTCTCTTCAGGCATTTCTAACGTCATGGTAGTTGATCCTACCAAATCAACATAAATTACAACTAAATCTAATTTTGAAAAAACATTTTTTCTCAAAAATTGATCAGACTCATTAACCACTGCGGAATATTGATATCCTTTCTTTAATGCCCCCCAAACTCTTTTTTGAGTCTCCAAAATCATTGATTCTGAATCTAACGTTTTCTCTGTTGCTGAACTAAGCAACATATCTACAACTTTTTCTTGGTCTGACTCTGATTTTTTGTCCGAACTACTTTCTACCATTTTAACTCCTATTCTAGAGGAAATTCATGACCGCATAGGGCACATCTGCCTCTTTTTCCCTTATACCCATCATGATAGTACTCTTCAATTACCCCATCACAATCATTACAGGTAAAACTAGAATCCTCCATGCCTAAAATTCCCTGATTACATATTTAGATATTGATGAAGGTTTAAGGCGAGCAAAAATTTGGTAAATCTTGTGCGTTTAGGTACAAGATCCCCCAATGAATTCATTCAACTTTTGAATGAAAAAAATGCTCTTATTCAAAAATCATTTTTATCAAAAATGACTGAGATAACAAAAATGATCGATATCAAAGTCATGTTGGGAGATGCAACCGTTTCAGAGCAAAAAACATTTGATCCAAAATTGGTAATGGACTATTTTCAAAACATAGGAAATGGTCTAAAGGATTGGTCTATTCAAGATGTAACGATTTCAAATAATGAAGATATTCGACGAATTTTCATGAAGTTTGAGATTATGGAAGGTAACTATTTGATTTCAGGGCATGTATCCATACAATTTCATGTTCTTTTGTATTACAAACCCGTTCAAAGAGTAATTGAATGTCAAAAAGAATTATCTGAAATTATCGATATGACAAAAAACAAAGAGGCAGAACTTTCTAACAATAATGATCAATTTGTATTAGATAAACTAAAAGAAATGGGTTACAAAGATTTTGATCATCAAAAACTCTTTGAAGTATTTTATGAAAATGATGAATTTAGAGAGAAAGTTTTTGCAGAAATTGAGGAGCAGTCTGGAGTCGATTTTCAAAAACTATCTGAACAAAAAACAAAATTGTTTAATGAACTAGACTCTCTCTTAGTCGAAACCTATCAAACAACTCCAACATTAATTGATGATTCAAAACTAGTCACAGGTGAAGAAGGATGTTTGTGTACCTTTGATTTAGAATTTGTGAAAAACAATACAAGAGAAGGATTGTTTGATCCTAGAAAAATGTCGGAATCTGCAAAAGAAGGGATTGTAAAAAGATTAGAAGAATTTACAAATTTACTTAACTAAAGACCAAGGAACCAGAAAATGAGATAATTCTCAATGGGGAAGTTCTGATTCCTTGATATGATAAGAACTCAATTTGATTGATATTTAGGCATTCCTAGAAATTTACGCATAAAATTTGACTAAAAAAATAATTTTTGTATAGAAGAAGTCAAATACATCGTTTTCTTAGCAACATTTCCAATGAATCCGCCATATGAAGAAATAGTAAAAGCAAACTCTATGCGAGGAAATGAGATAAAGAAAACACCTTTAATTCATTC
>JBHITY010000129.1:0-3128 GCA_042138585.1 Candidatus Nitrosopumilus sp. | reverse complement strand
AAGATTTGTGGTACAGATACAACACACTACAAGGAAAGAAGATTGAATTCAATGGTGGATGGGACACACAAGGACTTCCAGTAGAGTTACAAGTTGAAAAAGAGTTGGGGGTCACTGGTGGAAAGACAGAAGCAATCAAGGAGTTTGGAGTAGAGAGAATTGTATCTGAATGCAAAAAGGTTGTTGAGAAATACAACAAGACATGGGTTGAAGTAGACGAATTACTAGGAATGTCATTTAATCATGAAAAGGCATACTGGACTTTTAGAGATGAATTTATTGAAAGAGAATGGCAAGTTCTAAAAAAAGCACATGAAAATGGAATTTTGGAAGAAGACTTTACAGTTATTGCATATTGTCCAAGTTGCCAAACATCACTTAGTCATGCAGAAGTCAATCAAGGATATGAAGAGGTAAAGGACCCATCATTATACTATAAAGTAAAACTGGTAGACGAAGATGCATTTTTGATTGTATGGACTACAATGCCATTTACACTAGTTACTGATGCAATGGTAGGACTACAACCTGAAGAAGATTATGTTTATGTCAAAGTGGAAAATGAAACTTGGGTTGTTGGAAAAACAAGATTAGAGGAATTTATGACAGAGGTAAAAATTGAAGATTACAAAATTGAAAAGACTGCAAAGGGTTCAGAATTTGAAGGAAAAAAATACATCCACCCATTATTGGATTTAATTCCAGACCTAAACGAATGCTCAAAGGCAGACAATTTCCATGTAGCAGTATCAGAGTCATTTGTTGATGCAAGTACTGGTAGTGGTCTTGTGCACCTATCTCCTGCAAATGGTGAGGAAGATATCAAAATTGCAAACAAACGAAAAGTCAAGGTTTTCAGCCCCATAGATGATGAGGTAAAATTCACTTCTCAGGCAGGAAAATACCAAGGAATGTTTGTCAGAGATGCAGACAGACCAATTGTTGAAGATCTAAAGGAACACAATGCGCTAGTAAAAATTGGTAAAATCAAACACAAGTATCCACTTTGTTGGAGATCACACCATCCAATTGTCTGGCTTGCAAGAAAGGGATGGTTTTACAAATTAGACAGATTAGACAACAAGGCAATTGATGCAGCTGAAAGTGTAGAATATTATTTTGAGCAGCCAAAAAATAGATTCCTAGGAATTATCAAAGAAAGACATCCTTGGTGTATTTCAAGGGAGAGAATTTGGGGATGTCCATTACCGGTATGGACATGCGAAGAATGCAATGAAAGAAACTGGTTCTTTACAAGAAAAGAGATTGTAGAATCTGCAGATAATCTTCCAGATGGTCCAGACTTTGAATTGCATAGACCATGGATTGACAATATTACAATAAAATGCAAAAAATGTGGCAGTACAAAGACAAAGAGAGAAGAATATGTTTTGGATACTTGGCACAACAGTGGTTCTGCGCCATATTCATCACTGACTGATGAAGAGTATTCAAAAGAAATTCCTGCACCATTTTTCACTGAAGGAATTGATCAAACCAGAGGTTGGGCATACACTCTACTTATTGAAAATGTAATTCTAAATAATGGACCAACTCCACCATACAAGTCATTTTTGTTCCAAGGACATGTGCTTGATGAAAAAGGTGGTAAGATGAGTAAAAGCAAGGGCAATGTTTTGGAAGGAATCCAATTACTAGAAAAGTATCCTGCAGATTTGATCAGATTTTATTTCATGTGGAAAGCAAGCCCAATTGAGCCTCTAAGCTTCAGCACAGAAGAGTTAATGTCAAGACCATATCAGGTAATCAATACACTATTCAATTTGCATTTGTACTTTAAACAAAATAGTCAGTATGACAATTTTGAAAAATCAAATACAGTAGAGTGGGCAAAACAAAAGAATCTGCTAACATCACCAGACATTTGGCTATTATCAAAACTACAAAAATTAATTCTAAAAATTACAGACCGCAATAATTCATGTAAATTCCACGAGGGTGCAAAAGCAATTGATGATTTTATCATTAACAATCTTAGCCAAATCTACATCCCAATTACAAGAGGAGAGTTATGGGATGAAGATGAAGAGAAAAAGGAAAGAAGACTAGCAATTTATGCAGTATTGGGTGAAGTACTCAAGACACTAGATATTTTGATTCATCCATTTTGCCCATTTACAAGTGAGCATCTATACCAAACAGTCTTTGATGGAAAACAAAGCATACTATTAGACAAATGGCCTGAATCTCAAGAATCACTCGTCAACGAAGAGATTGAAGAATCATTTGATATCATGAAAGATGTGGTATCAGTCTCATCAGCTGCAAGAATGAAAGGCAAACTCAAAAGAAGATGGCCATTAAATGAAGCAAAGATTTGTGTCAAGAAAGGACTAAAGACAAAGTTAGAATCACTATCAGAACTACTACAATCTCAATTAAACGTAGAAAAGTTTAGCATTATTGAGACTGAAAAAGACTTAGGATTGGAACAAGTTTTAGAATTAAAGCAGTTGGGATTGCCTGCCAGACCAATTGTAGAGTTGGAGCGAAAAAGAATAGGACCTAAAGCAAAACAGCACATGGGAAAACTAGTAGCAAAGTTTTCAGAAACAGACCCTGAAGAAATTGTTTCATCATTGCAAAAAGATTCAAAATTTGATTTTGATATCGATGGAGAGGTCATATCACTTGACAATGAAGATTTTGTAATAGATTTTGATGCAGATGAAAATTTTGCAGTATCAAAGAGAGATGATTATGTTGTTTTCATCTCAACTGCACGAAACAAAGAGATGATGGCAAAGGGATTGATCAAAGACGTTGCAAGAAGACTTCAAACTTTGAGAAAAGAAAGAGGATACAACCCCACTGATGTTTTGGATGTTGCATCAATTTTAGATCTTGATGAAGAATCACTTGAGATGATTAAAGAAAAAGCAGATGACTTGGCATTCTTGGTAAGAGTAAAACAGGTAAACTTTACAGAATCCTGCAAAGAGTACAAAGATGACGATATTGACGGACAAAAAATTAGAATTTCAGTCGAATAGTTTCTAGAAAATTCAATTGCAGTGCAGACTCACTTTTTATAAATAAAAAATGAAAAAGTCAATCATATTCCAGAAGAGATGGGCATCTTGGTCCCCAACCATAATTCTCTCCTG
>JBHITY010000128.1:0-3148 GCA_042138585.1 Candidatus Nitrosopumilus sp. | reverse complement strand
TTGCATCAATCATTTCTCAGACACCCATTCTCAAAAGGTCAGTCCATGAGATGAGTTTCTTTGAGATTTTATCTAATAAATCAGCAGTAAGTAATGGTTTGTTATCCTTGATTATGATTAATGGTCTTAAGACACGTCCTGCATTGCAGTTAACGTATAGTCTTCTTGTAGAGCCTTCAATTTCAGATTTATGAAATGACACTCCAACGTGTGGGTGAATCTTTGAGTTTCTTCTCAAGTCTCTAAGAGACTCTGCGAGTTGTTCACCATCTTTGTAGTATCCAATTAGTCTACCATCAACAAAGATTCTAGTTCCATCTTTCTTCAAATCTTCTTTTGCATCAAAGAAGTGAACAGTTCCAAGATCATAGAGTTTCTCTACAATTTCTTCAGATGGTACGTTTACAGAAATGATTCCAGATAATGCCAAGTTCTTTACGAGGCCACAGTTAGAACCTTCAGGGGTTTCACTTGGACAGATTCTACCAAAGTGTGTTGCATGCAAGTCTCTTGCCTCAAAGTTTGGTTGTGTTCTACTAAGTGGAGATTGAATTCTTCTAAGGTGACTAATTGTTGAAAGATAGTTTGTTCTATCAAGTAGTTGAGTAACACCAACTCTACCTCTACCCCAGTTTCCTGTGGCAATTGCATTGTTT
This sequence comes from Candidatus Nitrosopumilus sp., assembly GCA_042138585.1. Taxonomy (GTDB): domain Archaea; phylum Thermoproteota; class Nitrososphaeria; order Nitrososphaerales; family Nitrosopumilaceae; genus Nitrosopumilus. The sequence continues at coordinate 2,492 of JBHITY010000128.1, read as the reverse complement.
AGTTTATCAGTAATAATTCCAGGACGGATTGCAGCAGCTACTGCATTAATTCCACGTTTTTGTCCAGAACGCTCTAATTGATATTTCATATCGCGGACAAGATTTCTAAATGCAGTTCTAAACAAGTCTGCAAGCATCTGTCCTGCAAATTTGATGACTTTGTTTCCATAGTGGTCTTTGTCATCTGGTTTAATCCAATCTAGTTTTAGTTCTAATAATTTACAAGCTGCCTCTCCCAAGAATTGTGCCTTTTCTTTTCTGTTTTCAGGATGTTTGCCTAAGTGAGGTAACAGACCCCAATCAAGTAAAGTCTCAGCACGTTTAATCTGGAATTCTTCAAGCATTCCTGGTGCAATTCTCTTACTGATGTAAACAATGGCATCTTTAGCAGTTGGAACATCTCCTGCTTTTTCAAAAGATGCTTCTAGTTCATCTTGGAGTTCATCTACTAGAGATACTGCTGCTGCAATTTCTCTATCAGATTCTAATCCTAGTGCTCTCATCAAAGTAACTACTGGAATGTCAACTGGAGAACCAGGAATTCTTGCAACAATTAATCCATCATTTTTCATGACAAGTTCTAATTTTGCACGATAACCAACAATGGAAGAATAGACTTTGGCTTTGTGAACGATGTTTCCACCAACTGTTTCTCTATCTACAATAATTTTGTTGTAAGATAGATCCTCTAGTCCAACAATGACTCTCTCAGAACCATTGATGATAAAGTAACCACCAGGATCATTTGGATCCTCTCCATGTTCAACTAATTTTTGAGTAGAGAAATTGTGTAAGATACATGCATTTGATTTTGCCATAACTGGGACATCTCCAATGTGGACAAATCTTGATTCAAGAATTTTTCCATCTTCAACAACACTTGCTTCCATCATTACAGGTGCAGAGTAAGATACGTTTCTCAATCTGGCTTCTGCAGGAGTGATATGAGTGATAGAACCATCAAGTTCCATCATTCTTGGTTGTTGGAGTTTAACTTTTCCTAATTGAATTTTGTAAGGGTATTCAGCATTTTCAATATCAATCTGTCCGACTTCGTTGATGATACTTTGTAATCCTCTTTCTAAAAATTCATCAAATGAGTTTAGGTGTTGACGTGCAATACCTTCTCTCTTCAAGATATCTTGAATTACTGGCCAACGTTTGGTTGAAGGATCGGCCATCTAAACTTCCACCACGTATCTGTAATAGAGACTTTCTCCAGCAGTTGGACTTTTTCTTGTGATCTTTATCATATCACCAGGTTTTACACCAAGTCCCAAAATTGCAGGATCGTTTACAAAGATTAATGGTAATTCAGTTGGTTTACAATTGTATTTTTTTAAAACTTCTTCAGCTTCTTGTTTTGAAATGATTTCATGTTTTGGAACATAGATGTGATCGGGTACAAGAATTTGGTTTTTCTTAGTTGCCAATTACAAAACCCCCACGTCGAACATTAAATGTAACACTAATGAATACACACAAACTGTCAAAATCTCACGCTCAGGTTAATATATATCTAATCTGAAATTCGTCATGAAAATAGTGATTTTTCTATTTTGTCAATTAATCTTTTCACAACCTTAAATAGGATAAATTCAGGCGTAAAATCATGAAATCACAATTGATGGTGTTTGCATTATCAGCAATTTTAGTTGCCGGTATTGGTATGGCACCAGCATTTGGACAAATACAAAACTCGATTGTTGTTACTACTGATAAAACAGCCTATTCAGAAGGCGAAATTATTATGGTAACAGGTGAAGTCAGAGATCTTTATTCAGGAACTCCTGTAAGTCTCATTGTAAAAGCTCCTAATGGAAACATGGTCTCAATTGCACAACTTACAGTTGGAGCAGACAAGAAATTCAGCACTGAAATAACTGCTGGAGGTTCATTGATGAGAGCTGAGGGAACTTATACAATTACTGTTCAATACGGTAATGACAATAGATCAGCTACAACATCCTTTGAGTTTGGAGGTTCTACAATAGTAGAACAACCAACAGATAGTATGACTTCTAAAGTAACTGATACAACCGTTTCAGTCCAAGGTTCATCTGATTTGATAGGATATGAAATTTCAGGCGCAAAATTGCTTGGAATCACACCTGATGAAGGTGCATTTTCACTGATCATTTCAATTGATGCCATGGAAGATGGTTCAATCACTTTAACAATCCCTAGATCTGTATTAGATGCAACCCTTCCAGGTGGTGGAGATGATGAATTTTTCGTCCTAGTTGACGGAGAAGAAGTTGACTTTGATGAAACAGCCACATCAACAGATAGAACTCTCACTATTGCATTCCCAGCAGGTGCTGAAGAGATTGAAATAATCGGTACATTTGTAGTCCCAGAATTTGGTACAATCGCAGCCATGATTCTAGCAGTAGCAATTATCTCAATAATTGCAGTATCTGCAAAATCAAGACTAAGCATTATGCCAAGAATCTAAAATTTCATCCTTTTTCTCTTTTTAAATATACATA
>JBHITY010000127.1:0-3162 GCA_042138585.1 Candidatus Nitrosopumilus sp. | reverse complement strand
GGTGCGGGAGGTGGGATTTGAACCCACGAACTCCTAAGAGATAGGGTCCTAAGCCCTACGCCTTTGACCAGGCTGGGCGACTCCCGCAACGGACTTGCCATTAAACACAAATTTATCTATTATTGAATTACATCATGGCAAAATTTTTTGGCACCAATGGAATTCGTGGTGTCTTTGATGAAGATTTTACATTGGAATTTGTTCATGATATGACTTTGGCAATTGGAACTTATTTCAAAAAAGGACCAATATTGATAGGATACGATGGTAGAGATTCTAGTCCTGTAATCTGTAAAGTTGTAACTTCTGCCCTAAATTCTATAGGACTTGATTGTAATGTTGCAGGAATTGTTCCAACGCCTTGTCTTGAATTTGCAGTAAAGAAATTAGGATATTCAGGAGGTATCATGATTACTGCATCACATAACCCCCCACAATACAATGGAATCAAACCTGCTGCAAATGATGGGGTAGAAATCTCACGTGAAGATGAATTAATTATTGAGGAAATCTACCTACAAAAAAATTGGATTAAAAATGCTACAAATTGGGGAACTACAAAAACAGAAGAACGTGCAATTGAAGTCTATCTAAATGGAATTGCCTCCCAAGTTAATTCCAAACTCATAGAATCAAAAAACTTCAAAGTTGTTTTAGATCTTGGAAACGGCGCTCAGGCAGTATCTGCACCAAATTTTTGTAATCTGATTAACTGTGAAACTTTTCTTGTAAATGAAAAAATTGATGGTACATTTCCAGGACGTGGTTCAGAACCAACTCCTCAAAACCTCTCAGAACTGTCAAAAACTGTAGTTCAAAACAATGCTGATCTTGGAATCGCATTTGATGGAGACGGTGATAGAAGTATTTTTTGTGATAACAAAGGAAATATTTTGACTGGTGACAAGTCTGCACTTCTACTAACAAAGCACATCTTAAAGAATAATCCCAACTCGTTAGTTGTTACTTGTTTGAATTCTGGTTCTAACATTGAAGTTTTAGCAGAAGAGTTTGATTCTAAAGTTATTCGTACAAAAGTTGGCAGTGTTGAGGTTTCAAGAAAAATGGTCCCAACTGATGCTCTAATTGGTTTTGAAGAAAATGGTGGGTTTATGTTTGGAAAACATAACCAAGTACGAGATGGTTGCATGACTTTGGCATTAATGCTTGATCTACTAGCTGCATCTTCTAACTCTTTGTCTGATGAAATCTCTAATCTTCCTCCGTCTTTTACCACAAAAGACAAAGTCTCATGTTCTCCAGAAAATGTCCCAAAACTAATTTCCACACTAAAAGAAGAATTCCCAAATTCTGATACCTCTGATGGCATCAAAATCAACATAGATTCAAGAAATTGGGTAATGATCCGACCTAGTGGAACAGAACCAATTGTTAGAGTATATGCCGAAGCTCAAAGTCAAGAAAAATTAGACGATTTGATGTCTGAATATCTCCAAAAAGTTAAGACAATCATCTCCAGATAACACTTTTAAAACCAAACCAAAGGATGTAGGGAATGGAGAATGAACCTTAGGGTGACGAAGTATGGGAAAAGCATATTATGTTAAATTTGAGACGCCAGAGGACCTCGTAAATCCAATCTTGGAGGCCGTAAGAGTAGCTTCTACTAGCGGTAAAGTCAAGAAAGGAACCAACGAAGCAACCAAGGCAATCGAACGTGGTACTAGCAAATTAATTGTCATTGCCGAAGATGTAGAACCTCCTGAGGTAGTTGCACATCTTCCAATTCTCTGTGAAGAACAAGGAGCAGCATTTGCATTTGTTCCAAGCAAAGAAGAATTAGGCAAATCATTAGGAATTGACATTACTTCTGCCGCTGCAGCAATTTTGGATGCTGGTGACGCACAACACATTGTAGACCAAGTTGTCTCATCAATTGCTAAAATTAAAGGTGGAAAGACTGATCAATGAGCGCTACAACTGATGAAGTAGTTCACTCTGAAATTATTCAAATTGTTGGACGAACTGGTATTGCTGGTGAAGTAATTCAAGTTAGAGTTAAAGTTCTTACTGGAAAAGATAAAGGTAGAATTCTTACAAGAAACGTCAAAGGTTCTGTTAGATTGGGAGAAATTCTAATGCTAAGAGAAACAGAGAGAGAAGCAAAGAAGATCAAATAGGTGAATTGAATGAGTCTTTTAGTTAAACCATGTAATTTCTGTAACAGACCAGTCGCCAAAGGTTCTGGTACAATGCTTGCAAAAAATGATGGAACTGTTCTGTGGTTTTGTTCTGCAAAATGCAAAAAGAATGCATTAGAACTAAAACGTGATCCAAGAAAATTCAAGTGGACAAAGAAATACGTCAAAGGCGGAATTAGAAAGAAGTAAAATTGACTGAAAAATCATTATTCATTGTAAAGCCAGACGCAGTAGCTAGAAATCTAGTCGGTGAAGTTATCTCTAGATTTGAAAGAAAGGGATTCAAACTTTTGAAATTAAAGATGTTTACATTTACACAAGAGCAAGCAGAAAACTTCTATGGTGTTCATAAAGACAAGCCCTTCTTTGGCGAACTAACATCATTTATCACATCAGGTCCTGTGGTTGCTGCAATTATTGAAGGCAATAATGCAATTGCAACTACTAGAATAATGATTGGAGCAACAAAATCCTTTGAAGCAGACCCTGGTTCTATTAGGGGTGACTTTGGATTAGGATTTAGTGAAAATATTATTCATGCATCAGATTCACAAGAAAGTTTTGATCACGAATCGAGGGTAGCATTTGAGTGATCTGTTTTGCAAATTCGTCAGCCCATAGTGGCAGTTCTTGGTCACGTAGACTCTGGTAAAACATCATTATTAGATAGAATTCGTGGAACTGGTGTTCAAGGTAGAGAAGCTGGAGGAATCACACAACACATTGGTGCAAGTTTCCTGCCAACTGAAACAATCAAAGAGACTTGTGGTCCCCTATACAAAAAACTTGAACAATCTGAAAACAAAGTGCCCGGAATTTTAGTTATTGATACTCCTGGACACGAAGTTTTTACAAATCTTCGTTCTCGTGGAGGTTCTGCTGCTGACATTGCAGTTTTAGTAGTTGATGTTAATCGAGGATTCCAACCACAGACAAATGAAAGTTTGAAAATTTTACAGAGTAGAAAAGTTCCTTTTGTTGTAGCATTAAACAAATGTGA
>JBHITY010000126.1:0-3179 GCA_042138585.1 Candidatus Nitrosopumilus sp. | reverse complement strand
TTACACTAACATAACTATCTGCCAGTGTAACATATTTTCCAACCATTGCAATCTTTACTTTTTGGTCTTCATGATTTACCATGTTTTGTGCAATTGTATTCCACTTGTCCCAGTTGGCTGATGCATTAACCATTCCGACTATTCCAAACTTTGTAAATATTGAATCCATGATTCCTTGATCATACAACATCTGTGGAACTTCAAAGATTGATTTTGCATCATGACAAGACAAAACATCTTTTGCTGTTACGTTTGTAAACATTGCAATCTTTTTCTTTGTTTTTTCTTCTAATGGTAAGGTACATCTTACTGCCAAAAAGTCTGGCTGAATACCAATTCTTCTTAATTCCTGTGCACTATGTTGTGTTGGTTTTGTTTTTTGTTCTCCAACTACATCAAGTGACGGTGCTAGTGTTACATGTACAAAAATTACTCCCTGTGGACCTTCTTCTACTCTCATCTGTCTTAATGCTTCTAAAAATGGAAGTGATTCAATATCCCCTACTGTTCCCCCACATTCTACAATTAGAAAATCAAGTTTTTCATCTTCAGCAATTTTCCTGATTCTGTTTTTGATTTCATCAGTAACATGTGGAATGATTTGAACACATGCTCCCAGATACTCTCCTTTCCTTTCTGCCTCTATTACTGAGGAGTATACTTGAGCAGTTGTAATATTGTGGCTTTTTGGGATATCTTGGTTTAGAAATCTCTCATAGTTTCCAATATCCATGTCACATTCTCCCCCATCATCTGTGACAAACACTTCTCCGTGCGCTACTGGATTCATTGTTCCTGCATCATAGTTCAGATATGGATCTATCTTGATACATGAGACTTTTTGATCTGCTAATTGTAATAATTTTGCAATCGAGGAAGTTGTTACGCCTTTTCCAAGGCCAGACATCACACCACCTGTGACAAAAATAAACTTCGTCTGCACATTAATGAAACGAGTATCTGGTTTTTGTATGTTTTGTCGATCATGGCTTGGTTGAAATAGTCCTTGGTGGATTCTATAACTATGAAGTATGCACTTGGTGTATTACCATTAATTGCTTTGTTAATGGTATCTACAGGGTTTGCTTTTGCTGAGAAATATGAAATCAAAATCCCTTCAGGTGCATCTGATGAAAACTTTCCTTACTTTTGGTCTCAAAAAGACACTGGTGTCACTACTGGCATAATCACTGTACATCCAGGAGACTCTGTAACTTGGTCTAACGCAGATACTGCATTTCATACCATTACTTCAGTTAGTCCTACAGGAGAAAGATACCCTGGACCTGATGACGAGAATGGAATATTTGATAGTGGATTCTTTACTGCAGGAAAATCATACACAAAACAATTTGATGAACTCGGTGATTTTTACTATTATTGTACTCTACATCCATGGATGAATGGCGTAGTTCATGTTGTATTGGATCCTGGCAGTGTCAAGTCTATTGACGGAATTGCATCAGGTTACACTGATGATGGATTGGGATTTGAAGTAAAATACTTCCTTGATGCCCATCTGGCTAATGCAGTCCATGTGAATCCTGATGAAAAGACTTTGACATTTACATTGACAGGAGAAAGTAACAATGAACATCTTACCATAACTTTGCCTAAGGAACTAATTGATAATCCTACAACTGTTTGGGTTGATGGAAACATGGTTGATTTTGAATCTGATTCTACAATTAGCGAAAGCACTGCAACTCAACTAGTTATTCCAATTGATACTTCTGCAAGAGAAATCAAGATTATGGGTTCAAGTGTTATTCCTGAATTTGGAACAATTGCACTTTTGATTCTCACAATCTCTATTGTCTCCATGATAATTTTCTCAAAAAAGACTAGTTTGCTTACCCTGAGATGATCGTTTTTTACAATAACCCTCTCTTTTAGGCTCAATTCTACCAACTTTTCAAGTTGAGAGAGATTCGACTTAAACTAAATGATGATGACTATCTGGGATTTCTCAGTATTGCAATTACTGACCACTTGACTGTAGAAGAGAAGTTAAAACAGATTATCAATTACCATCTGATCGTCTACAGAAATAAAAGGAAATTAAAAAACGAACGCTTGATGTGAATCAAAAACTTAAGTTCATACAAAAGTCAGAAACTTTGTGGCAAACATTGATGCAAATTACAGGGCTACACTAGTTATCCTAAATGACATTGAAAAAAAGGGATTGTATCATTTTAATGCAGAATACCATGATGAAAAATTCTTTCTAAACTTTATTGATTTTCAAAAAGGATTTTCTAATTCTTTATCAGAAGTAATTCGAAAGTTAGATGACTTTGATACAAAACGTGAGGATGTAATTATTTTTGCAGTATATTCTATGATGTCATTTATCAACTCCCATCTCAAAATATTTGAAAAATTTCTAAAAATAATTTTGGACCATACAAAACTCAAAGGAGAATTTAATGAAGACACTACTTTGAGTCAGATTCTTAAAAAAACTTGTAACAAAATGCAATACAATCCAAAATTAAAAAATGCAATACGTGGGTTATTTTTGGCTGATTTTGCAGATGCGTTGGAATATCATCAATATTTGATTTCCAAAGATGGTCACTTGATAATTTATCCTAAAGACAAAGAAAAGGAAAAACAAATCAGCCTTGATGAACTATATGACGATTCATTACAAGTTCGTGCCATTTTTGATGCCATGCTTGATTGGGCCAATGAATCTGACAAACCTACACCAAAGAAAACCGAAGCAATTGATGATATTGTGAAAAATCTAGTATCTCAGGTCAAATCTCTGGATGCAAAATTAGACCGAATATCCTAGATCAAATCTTTTTCTTCTAATGTTTGATGTTTTGGACTAGTCTTCTCTTATGCCTAAAAGATCATCAAAATCATGAATACCTCTGACTGTGAGCATTATTGGTCAAAAAATGGCTCTTTTTTCTGCATACACTGTGGTGAAGACATTCAGAAAAGTCACTAGTTTTGATTATTCTTTTGATTAGATTCCATCAATATCCTTAAGTTACCTGATTTTGTATCTTGTTTATGGGATTTAAGAAAACTCTTGCAAAATTCTGTATAATGAAAAAAGTTAGAGACAAGGCAAATGAACCAGACGAATCTGATGAAAAATAATTTAATTTCTAATACTATACAACTGTAAAATAATCTCTTGATTTTTGTTCATTTTT
>JBHITY010000125.1:0-3288 GCA_042138585.1 Candidatus Nitrosopumilus sp. | reverse complement strand
GTCAGAAATAATTTGGCCTTTAGTTTTAGAACTCAATGATGTTGCATTTACTCTAAAACAATTCCAAGACAAACGTGACAAAATTTGTCAGCAGCATAATCTCTCAATCAATGTTCCATCACGAGGACTAGCATCACTGCAACAAAAAGGAATCATACTCAAAGAAGGTACACTCTACTCAATTCACTACAAGTTAATTCCTTACATGCGACTAAGAGCAGAGTGCGATTATGCAACTGCAATTAGAGAAGTTAGACTAAAGTAATTACAACAAATGATTATATTCTAAACATTCAAAATTTCTTTCAAGTAGCCCGATAGTCTAGCGGTCAAGGATTCTGCCCTCTGGATCTCACAAAGTGGATATAGGCGGAGACGGCAGTTCGAATCTGCCTCGGGCTACTGGAATAATTTCTAAAAGTTCTATCTAGATGCTTGTGCGATTCTTTCTAGTTCGTTCTTCTTCTTTACGGAAGGAGCGTTAGGATCGTTTTCTGCAGCTAAGATTAGTTGTTCTGCCATGTGTTCTTCAATTGGTTTTGGATTGGAGAATGTTGATTCTTTTATTGCATCAGCAATGAATCTCAAAGCCAAGTCTACTCTTCTGATTGGTGCAACATCTACTGATACATGGTAAACAGTACCACCGTAAACAATTCTAGTTGTATCCTCATTAGGAGCTGAATTTTCAACTGCTCTAACAAGTACCTCTACTGGGTTTTTTCCAGTCTTGAGTTCAATAATTGTAAATGCGGTTCTAACAGTATTGAGAACTTTGGTTTTCTTTCCAGTCATTCTACCGGTGTTCTTTGCATATTTTTTACCAAAGTGCATTGTCTTGTTGATTAATCTCTCAACAATATTGACATCTGCTTTGTTGAATCTTTTGAGTGCAGAACGACCAAAAGTATATGGTAAGATTTGTTTTCTAAGAGAAATTGCAGTTTTAAGACCTGGGTCTTTTACTTCAATGTCAGATAAATCCCATTTTCTAAATAGTAACAAATTTTTTGTTTGTGCCATTTCTATCTCCTTGGTTTCTCCTTCTTTCCAATTACCAACTCATGAAGTGAAGTTCCATTTACTTTGAATACTTTGAATCTAACACCAGGAATATCTCCCATTGCACCACCTTGAGTTGCACCCATTCCTTGAATGTGAACCTCATCGTGTTCGTCAATAAAGTTCATTGCGCCGTCTCTTGGCAAGAATGCTGTAACTGTTTTACCATTTTTAATTAATTGAACACGGACACATTTTCTAATTGCAGAGTTTGGCTGTTTTGCTGCAACGCCAACTTTTTCTAAAACGATTCCTCTTGCTTGTGGAGCACCACCAAGTGGGTCTGCTTTTTTATCAATACCTAATTCTCTTCTCTTGTAAGTTGAGATTGCCCATCTCTGTCTTTTCTTTTTAGTGGTTAGAACTCTGCCTGCAAATAATCCAAGTGGTGATTTTCTCATACTCTACATCTCCAAAGTTTGTCTTTCAGGACTGTTAATCAAGACACTAGTAATATCAAAATATCGTTTTGCAAGCATTCTTGCCTTCTCAGCGTTTCTTCCTTCTCTTCCAACAACAATTCCTTTCTTTCTTGGGTCTACCATAACAATTGCCTGTTTTGTCCCGTCTGCTCGTGTATTTATTTTTACTTCAGATACTAGTTTAGAATTAAGCAAATTAGACAAAAATTTTGCTGGATCATCGTCAAATTCTACTAGTTCAACATTTCTTTTTACAATGTTTTGTAATGACTTTATATGCATTCCACCCTTGCCAATTGCAAGTCCCATCTTTCCTGTGTTAACTACAAAAATTACTCTATCTTGTTTTTCATCTTCTACACAATCACGTGCTGTTGCACCTGTAACATTTTGGAACAAAGACATCATTCTCATTTGATCCGTTGTTAGTTTGATTGATTGTGTCATAATTCTTAATGTCTCCAAACAAAAAATGTCTCATTTAAACTTTCAATAGTTTCTCTAATCATTTTTTTCCTCAGCTTCTGTATCTTTTAAAATTGATTTGATGTTTGCGTCATCGATTGATGTGAATGAAATTGTTGAAATTCTAAATTGTAAGCCGCACAATCTACCCAATGCGACTGAAGTTCCCTGGAAGTTCACTAAAGGTATTTTTTCTTTCTTTGCATCTGTTTCAATTTGCTCAACCATTTCTTTCTCTACAGATTGAGACAATACAATTAGCTTGGAATTTTTTACAGAGTTCAAAACTTGTTTAGTACCCATTGTTAACTTACCTTCTTTACGGGCATCCTTCAAAGATTTTTCAAGTATCTTACTCATGTTTTTCCTTATGAGCATCGTCGCAACAGGGCTTTATAGGTTTATGGAAAAATTACGCACACAAAAAACAAAGATCACTCACTAAAACCAAACAAAGATGAGAATACACGACTTAATTCTTCAAAAAAGTTTGTTTGTTTTTCATTTTCATTTTCTTTAGTAATTGTTTTTTCAGTTAAAGTATTCTCATTTTGCAAAACTTCAATTTCAGATTCAGGAGAACTAGTTATTTTAGAAGTTTCTGGAACTTGTGAATTTAGTAATAATGCCGTATTGAGATTTGTTCTTGCAGTATAGTAGTTTGGATTTTCCTCTAGAATTTCATTATAGAGTAAAATTGCATCATCTAGATTTCCAAGATGTGCCAAGGCATTTGCCTTGTTATTTTTTGCAGGCAAATAGCTTGGGTCTAAGGCAATAGCATGATCATAGTAAGTAATTGCTTCTGAAACAAATCCAATTTTTCCCAAGGTAGAGCCCTTGTTGACCAGAATCTCAACATTGTTAGGATCTTCAATTAAAGATTCATTAAAAAAATTCAACGAACTATCGAATTGACATAATCTGTAAAGAGCAGGACCCATACCATCATAGTAAGAAATGGTGTCAGTAAAAGTACTGGTATCACATTCAAGATTAATTTGATTTAATAATTTCCCAAGCTCAATATCTTCCACAGAGAGATTATCATGTTCTTCATTTGCTAAAATATTTTCAGAATTATTTTTTGTTTGAGGTTCTTTGGATACAATTTTTGTTTTAGTTTCTATTTTTTCATTTATGTTTTCATTTTTAGAAACTGTTTTTTCCTCTATTACTTCTGTAACAGGTTCTATGGTTGTTGTATCGTCAGTTGTTTGTGTTGTATCTTCAGCTGTTTGTGTTGTATCTTCAGCTGTTTGTGTTTTATCTTCAGATGTTTGTGTTGTATCGTCAGTAGTTTGTGTTGTATCTTCAGCTGTTTTTGTTGTATCTTCAG
>JBHITY010000124.1:0-3310 GCA_042138585.1 Candidatus Nitrosopumilus sp. | reverse complement strand
TTTGGTGATATAACCAACTTCAGATAACAAATCAATTACACTATTTGACACTGGAGAGAAATCATGACTCCCATAAACAACATAGATTGGAATTCCTGCATCATGGACTGCTCGAAACTTTGCAAATGCAAACTTTTGCACTCGCATCTCTGGAATGTTTACATGAAACATGTCTCCTGGAATCAAAATAAAATCAACTTTGCGAGAAATACACTCATCCATTGCTTTTTCAAATACTTGTTGTTCTATCTTTTGGAGTGATTCGTGTTTTTGAAAACCTAGATGAACATCAGATAAATGTGCAAATTTCAATTAAAACACCTTTGTTTTTCCAGTTTCAGGTGCTACGCCTTTTTCTTTTACTATATCTTCAAACAATGGAATCTTAATTGGCATTGCAAACGGAACAAAGATACTTGTAATGATTGCCTCACCCTTATCCAGACTAGCAATGTTTTTGTCATCTTCAGATAAATCTTGAGATGCAGAAGCAATAATTGCCTCTCTTTCTTGTTTCATCTCGTTTCCTAGAATTATCTTTGTATTCATGTTAGCCAAGATTGTCTTTGGAATGACACTACTCAATTGTGTAATTGCAGTGAGTCCAACTTTGAACTTTCGTCCCTCTTTAGCTATTGTGGAGTAAATGTTGTCATTTCTTGTAGTTAGTACATCCACACCAATAACACGTGGTGCTTCCTCGATGACTATGGTCGCTACAGGTTTTCTATCCAATTCACCTGAAGCTTTTGCATCCTTGTATTTTTCAAGCAACTTTGATGCAATGATATTTCCAACAAGCAACTCTGCCTCATCGCCTAATCGAGAAGTATCTAAAACTACAACTTTGCCCTGTTCGATATCTTTTACAATATCATCTACTGTGGTGAGACCCTTGGTTGTACTATCAAATACCTCATGTCGAGAAAATACGACTCCTTCCTCATCTTTCTCCAGGCTCAATAACAGGCGTAATTTCCTCTGAACCACCATCATTGTGGCTGCCGCAAACTCTCCTCTAGATTGAGAGTTATTCTCCATTCCTGCATCTACTGCATCAGTTAGCATCAATTCTCGAATCCAATTTTTTCTATGTTGTCTGAATGCCATCCTGATTGCCTGGAATTGCGGATCTGAAAAGTCAACAATTCCTTCAAAGTGTTCAGGTCTGATTGATTGCAAATTAATTGTTAATCTGTTTGCTCCAACTGGGGGATTTGATGGTGTATAGTACATCAAATTATCTTTTGCACGTGGATGCAATTTTAATCCAATTCCAGTTCGTCCAAAGTATTCATCGTGTGCATCAAGGACTAGTGCGCCAACTTTGTTTGTATCAAGCACGGACCAGAGAATTGTTTTCACTAAATTTGATTTTCCACGACCTGTAGTAGCTGGTATCAACATGTGATGTGAAAATACATCTTCTGCTGGTAACCACACTTCAGCTTCTTTGATTATTTTACTTCCGCTTCGGATATAACCTACAAAGACAGAGTCTTTTTCCTTTTGCAGGAATTTCAAATCCTCTTTGGTGATTAATCGTAGTTTGTTAAAAAACGAAGGCAATGATTTTGGAATCTTTACATCATTGTTTTCCTTGTACACTCGAGCTAGTGGTTTGATTCGAGCCAAAACATAATTTACAAAATCAGGTTCGTAAAATTGAGCATCAACTACACCTTGCTCTAAATTAACACCTGACATCATCTGCTGCATCTTATCTTGAATCTGACTACCAAACTCTAATGAAAATACTTGAAGAATCAAAAATGAACCGTTCTCTTCTGAAACCATCAAATCTCCAATCTCTAAATTTGTTCCAGCCTTTTGTCGAATTACTATGTCTCCAAAACTTCCACCAACTACTTGTCCAACTATTGATATCTCATCCATTAACTAGTCACTCCATTTAGAACATCGTGTGCAGCTAAGCTAGCACTGTACTTTTGCAATTTCTTCCATTCAGGATGACGCATCTTTTCTGCCATCATGAATCCCTGATACATGTTGAGTTCATCACGCCTGACTTGGGCAAATCTGTCTGCATCAATGGCACCATATGGATATCCAAGCATGGCTACATCCTGGCAATTCTCAACTAGACTATCAAGTACTGAATTCAACTCATCACTGCTCATACTCTCAAACTGCTCTCGCAATATCTCAAATCTGAATACGAATTGAGACTTGGCATGAAATTTGACTGCCATCATAAAGCCTCTATCATCAGCTGATATCTCTTCAGCTACTTTGACATACCATTTCTCATATGGAACATCCTCTGCAATCTCTGCAATCCGTGCCAACAATGGGTCACCTGACTCTGTAATTAATCGACTAGTCTTTGCTAAACCGCAAACAATTACACCTTTGCTCATTGCCAAATCATATAATCTGTTTGCATATTTTATTTCATTTTTAAAATTAGTTTGCAACGAGCCATCCATTACTATCATGTCTCCTTTTTCTAATTCTGACTCTACTGCATGTATTGCTAATTGCCATTCTGCAAAACGTCTTCCCAAAGAATTCAATCTTGCACCTTGCAGTACTGTAGTACTTTCAGTACTTGATGTCAAGTCAGATGCGTCTGGAAGATATTTTTTATCCTCATCACTATGTGGAAATAATTTTGTATCATAACTGACAGTCTTTTTTCCATTAATTGTCTCAATGTTTGATGTGACACTGGAGAAAAACTGTACACGGGGATTGGCTTTGGGTTTGATTCTTTTTTTCCCTTGGAATAATGAAAAGTACACTCGATTAATTGTAATTAGAAAATTCGGTGACTCTTCTAGTGGTCCGTCCCCTCCATCAACAAAAGCGATCTTGCGAGGGTTGCCCACTGTCTTTATCTCTACGAATTCAGATGGTGCAATGAGAAACTGCTTTCCTTTCCCATTGTTCATTACTATATCAGAGTGCTCTTTCTGTGTAAGATGAGTACCTAATTCTTCAATCAAACTTTTCACTGGATCATTCATGTCTAATTTTTCCCCTCTGGCATGTTTGATATTTTCCTAGAGTAATAATCTGACTGTTAGTTACCAGAGTTTCAATTCGTTTCATAGATCAAACTTTATTCAATTTGGTATTAACATACATGAGTATAGTATGCATACTGTAGATACTTTACAGGCTCAAATTAAATGGTATTTCAAAATCTAACCGATTCTACCTTTTAGAATCACTTTCTCACTAGTTCCAGAAGGTGTACTGGTATCGATGTATCTTATCTCATATGTGTCACCGATATGGATTGTTTTCCCATCTATCTCTCTAGGAATTTTAATCATCACTTCAA
>JBHITY010000123.1:1589-3367 GCA_042138585.1 Candidatus Nitrosopumilus sp. | reverse complement strand
TCAATGGAATCCTTCTGCTTGAGATAGTACTCCTCCATTGGAATAATCTCAATTGGAATCTTGCTTCTTTCAGAAATTGGAGTTCTGTGATTAATCTCTTCGATTTTCTCTACAAATCCTCTAGCTTCCAAGTCTTCGATAATTTTTTCTCTAGCTTGTTTTGGTTTTAGTCCTGCATATTCACCTGCAGCTTCAGTCATTCTTCCATCAAGACCAATTGCAACAATCTCTTCAAGCTCCATCTCTCTAAACAATGCAACGTCGTTTTGATCACCATAGCTACAAACCATTACAGCACCAGATCCAAAGTCTTGCTGAGCAGAATGATGAGTTTTAATTTCAACTTCAGCCCCTGTAACTGGAACTATTACCTTGCTTCCAACAAATGGAGCATATCTCTCGTCTTCTGGATTAACTATTACAGTTCTACATGCACAAAGTAGTTCTGGTCTTGTACTTGCAATGATAATTTCTTTATCAGTATCTTTTATCTTGAATTTCATGTGGACTAGTTTTGTCTGCAAGTCCTGGTATGCAATTTCAGCATCAGCAATTGTAGTGCCAGATACCCAATCATAGTTGTTTGGTCTTGTAGCTAGAACAATTTTTCCTTCCTTCCATAAAGTGATGAATGTTGATTGTGTTAGTGCACGATACTCTTCTGAATCTGTTCTGTAATGGTTCTTCAAGTCTCCACTAAGACCGAGATTAGTCATGATCAGTACCATCTCTTCTTCTAAATCATCCAAAGCTTCTCTGCACAGATTCAAGAACTCGCCTCTGTCAGTTTCCCTCATGCGGATGTTGTGTTTTTTCTCAGTGTAGAACTCTACAGGCAAACCATTTCTGTCAATTCCAATTGGAAAGTAGACGTTCTTGCCATTCATGCGAGCGGTTCTTGCAATCATGTCTATCTGGGAATAGTGAGCTGCTGCTCCAATGTGCCAAGGCCTGCCTGATGGGTATGGCGGAGGCGTGTCTATGGTGTAATTATTATCAGTTGGAGTGAATTTGTAAAGGTCTGAATCCTGCCATTTCTTTAGCACCTGTGCCTCTAACTCTGGATTCCAAGCTTTCTCTGTAATTTTTGGGTCCATTTTACAAAGTGTCTTTTGAGATGTTGGATATTATGTGAGAGCCCTTGTTGTAGCCCTCATAGATGTAAACACCTACAGCTTCAACGTTTGAAGGCATCTTTGGTGCTAGTAATTTGATTAGCTCACTTGATAGATTCTCTACAGTTGCCTCACCCTCTAAAAGATAGGTTGTATGTTTTGGAACTTGCAACTCAAACATTCCTTGAGGACCCTCAAATGATACGACATAGTGAGAGTCGTCTTCGGATTTCATGTACTTTCTATTAATGAAAAACTTGTGATCAAATGCAGTTAATACTTCTTTGATAATCTTTTTTGCAACACCAAAGTCTAGTAACAAATTGTCTTTCATCTGCCCAACCAATTCAACCATAACTGATGATGTGTGTCCGTGTAGGATGGAGCATTTCTCAACTAGTGGTAGTATGTGTGCATAATCAAATGCAAATGATGCATCATCTAAAAATATAGAACCAGTCTGTGGTGTCTTGTCATAAAATACAATATCTTGCAACTCTTTTAGTTGTGCAGAATATTTTCCGTGTCCGATTGCCATTATTTTTTGGTCAGGAAAATCATCTTTGATCTGTTTGTATTTTGCAATGTCGTCTTCATTATCAATAACTTCAATCAGTCCTTTTGCAGTTTTGAAATCAACCATTACTTCAGTTCCATTTTTCA
>JBHITY010000123.1:0-1579 GCA_042138585.1 Candidatus Nitrosopumilus sp. | reverse complement strand
GTCTAGCATTTGTGCCACTGTCAACTCTGTTCGAGTTCTCATCAAATTTCCTTTCTTGTCAATATACTTGAAATCTGAATCCAATACTGCGGGACTTGTTGCCATGTGAAATCATCTGTTCTGTAGTCATTATATAAATTCTGAAAATTTTACGCCTAAACCATTCATTTTAGGCACAAAATCCATTCTGATTTTTGATTTTATCATATATGCTAATATTCTAAAACAAATTCTGATATTTTGTATTGGTTAGCCAGGGAATTCTAATTGGAATTGCAGTTGGAGTATTTTTTGCAGGAATAGCAATAGGCATTGCTGCTTTGCAACCAACATCAATGATGACTGGTCAAAACATGCAACAAATGATGAATGATCCTCAACAGATGAACCAGTGGATGAATACAATGATGAATGATCCACAAGCCATGCAACAAATGCATGACATGATGATGAATAATCCCCAACACATGAATCAGATGATGGGGACAATGATGGATTCCATGATGAATGATCCAGAATTGCAGCAACAAATGATGACTCACATGATGAATAATCAAGCAATGATGGACTATATGATGAATAATCAAGACATGATGAATATGATGATGGGAAGTAACATGATGATGGATGGAAATATGATGATGGGAGGACATATGATGGGTTCTGGAATGATGAGTTCCCAACCTTCTCAAACAATTCCTGCAGATGCAGAACCACAAACTAGAACATTCCAAATCAGCATGGAAGAAGTAGAGTTTTACGCTGAAGTTGAAAATGAAAATGGAGAAGAAGAGATTGCATTTGTTGAATTACATGTATGGGAGCCAAACATCATAATTGTTAATCAAGGAGATACTGTAGTTCTTGAAATTACAAATCCAAGAAAACATGCACACACATTAACAATTCCTGCATTTGATGTAAATTCTGAAATGCTTGAACCTAGAGTTGGAGCAGATACTGTAACCTTTGTTGCAGATACTCCGGGAGTCTTTACATTCTATTGTGGATTGCCCTATGTTCCAGAGAAACTGTACTGTGATCCTGATCATAATATGATGACAGGCACTTTGATTGTGTTAGAATAGTTTGAATTTTAGAAAAAATTCGTATTTGTCAAACTAACCGTCTAATGTTTTAGTAGAGAATTTAGGATTCGAGCCAGATTGATATCATTACTAGTAATGCCGCCTGCATCATGGGTTGTCAACTCTATTACGAGTTTGTTATACACGTTAAACCACTCTGGATGATGATTCATCTTTTCAATCTCCATTGCAGCCATTGTCATAAACCCAAATGCCTGGTTAAAGCTATCAAACTGGATTTCTCTGTGTAATTTGTCATTAACGACACTCCATCCTGGTAGATTCTTCAACTCTTTTTCAATTTCTTCTTGTGATAATCTCATCATTTTGTAGTATTATTCCATTCAATTAATAGTTAAAGAGTTTGATTCATTACCCTTTGTAGAATTTAGAGGGATATCCATGGATGAGAAATACGAAACACTGTTTGATAAAATCAAAACTGCAATTAATCAAACTGTAACTGATAAAAAAATTGGAATTGCATTTTC
>JBHITY010000122.1:0-3371 GCA_042138585.1 Candidatus Nitrosopumilus sp. | reverse complement strand
TATTTCACAAAAAGTGTTTCATACCATAACTGATTTGCTCGTTTGTCTTTTGTTGAAATAGTCTTCTAAACTATTCAAGACCTGCAGTCTTGTATCCGTATTCTTTAATGAAATCTAAATTGTATTGCCACAAACCAGCTTCTGAAACATCGTTTGCTTCTAATGCTTGTGCAATATTGTTTCCTAGAATAGTTCCTGCAATTAATGCTGGACCAATTCCTCCTGCATCAATTGGTTTTGGCATCCATGCAGAATCTCCAACCATCACATATCCTCCAGAAACCATACAATCGTTTTGTCTTCTAACTGAAACTTGGAATATTCCAGAGTTGTTGTTAATGTCTTCAGGATCTTCAGAAAGTTTTGGATTTTGAATTACAGTGTTTCTTTGAAGATACTCTTTCATCAAAGATTCGACATTGTCTTTTTTGCCTAAACGTTTGTTTCTTCTTTCTAAAAGTGATTTTTCAACTCCAAGACCGATGTTTACTTTGTTGTCTGCTTTAGGAAATACCCATCCGTATCCGCCTGGAGCAATGTCTTGGTCTAAATGAATAATACAATAATCAGGATCAAATTCTGATAGGTCTTTTTGTCCTGGCTCAAAGTACATGATGTATCTGCCAGTTGATTCCAAGTCTCTTCTATCGATTCTCTTTTCTACTTTGGTAGAGTTCTTTAGTCCATTTCTGAGCATGGATGCGACACCAGTAGCGTCAATGACAACCTTTGCTGTTTTCTTAAATGGCTCACCTGTTTTGCTGTCAGTTCCCTGAACACCTACTACTTGCTGACCATCATAAATTAGACCTGATAGATTTTTTTCAAATTCAAACTCAATTCCTATTTTTTGACATCTTTCATTTTGAATCTCTGGGAGTTTCTGACGATTCAACATGTATCCTGCACCATCAAATGGAATTGCAGTTTCTTTGTCTGGGGAAAATGCCATTACACCTTTAACATCATGTTCGATTTCTGGTCTGGTCCATTGGACCTTGATTCTATCAGACATGAAATCTACTGCTTCTTTGGAGCATGCATCTCCGCAGACCCAACCAGACAATGACTTTCTACCTGGCAGTGAGTATGCATTTCTGTCAACTACTAGGATCTTTGCATTCTGATTTGAGTAATGTGAAATAGCTTGAGCTGTAATTGTTCCAGCTAGACCTCCGCCTGCAATTATAACATCATAATCTGACACAATGAAGAGTCTCGTCTATCTGTATTTAAAATAATACCATGAAATTGTCTAAGGAATCGTGTTTTTTGAGTAATTGATCGATTCAAAATTTGGGGTCGGTTCGTCGCGGCGTCTTCAATGCTTTCGCTCAGACTGGAGCGGCTGTTATCTCCTCATTCCCAACTGATCTTGCGATTTTATTCTATTTAATCTAGTTGGCAATCTGAAAAATTTCTGTAAACGTTTTGACTGTGTCTTTCTTGTTGTAGATTGGCGTGTGAATTTTTAGTTTTATTGTGTCTTTTTCGCTGATTGTGACATTTCCCTTTACGAGTTCCTGCTTGTCTAGTCTCATGTGAAATCTTGAATCAACTGTCCTCTCCTCAATCTCATCTATCAATTCATTTACCTGTTCGGGTGGCAGCAACTCTACTAGTTTTTTTAGGAAATTTAGAGCCTGTTTTTTGGCAATCTTTGCATTTAGAATGGTAATTGGATTATCAAAGTGACCCGTAGTTTCGTTTACGGTAAAGTCGTCTTGTTGCAATTCTAAAATTTCAAAGGCTTGAAAAATTTTTGAGATATCTTCAGTTGCATGAACTATGGCATCAACTGTAATCTCTATCTTATCAATCATGATTGTAGGATATTTCTAATTGATTATGCTTCAAGCAAAACTGTTTCTTTCTCAGCAGTTCTGATGAGTTTAACTTTCTCAAGACCAACATGTCTTACTCTGATTACTTTCTTGAATGCAGCCATGATGTCTGAATTGATTTTGCTGTAACATGTTGCTTGAACAAATTGTTCAATTGTCATGTCTGGAACTTGTTTGTTAATTACATCTCTTGCAATTAATCTAAGTGCGTGTTTTCTAGATGTGTTAAGTTGTCTGTGAGTTAATGCAATTACTTTGATTCTAAAGATGTAACCGTCTTTTGTTTTTACATCGATAATGAAATTAATTTTTGATGAACCGCGTCTAACAAGACTACGCAAAAATTCTTTTGAATATTCATATCTCTTGAAAATTGTTGATGCTTTGTCTCCATCAACTTTGTCAATTTGGAAATAGATCTTGTATTGGTGTTGTGAAGGATCTCCTTTTAGAATATCGTAAAGTGTAACTTCTAAAACTCTGCCAGCTGCATTTTCATCATCTGTGATTGGTACATATCCAATTGGTACATTGTTAAATGAATCTGGAGCATTAACAGTAATCCAGCGTTTTTCACGCCACTTGTCCTTTACTCTACCTTTTCTACGTGCCAATTATTATCGACCTTTGAACCCAAAATATAAGGGTATGTCACTAGATCTCTTTCTGATTTCCCATGTAGCTCTGTAAAACCTGAGGAATTTTGATATGGCCATCCTTTGTTTGGTTATTTTCCATAATTGCGACGAGTACTCTGGTTGTGGCTACAAGTGTGCTGTTTAGGGTGTGGAGGTACTGTGTGTCTTCATTTGTCTTGTCTCTGAATCTTATTTTGAGTCTCCTTGCTTGGTAATCAAGACAGTTTGAGCATGATACTATCTCTCTGTAGGAGTTTTGTCCTGCCATCCAAGCTTCAATGTCATATGTTTTTGCAGAAATCTTTCCCATGTCTCCAGTTGATAACAACATGACTCTGTGTGGAATCTCTAATTTTTGGTAAAACTCTTCGGCTACTGCCAGCATCTTTTCATGTTCTTTCCAAGAGTCTTCAGGTCTTGCATAGACAAACTGTTCAATTTTATCAAATTGGTGGACTCGGAATATTCCTTTCTGGTCTCTTCCATGAGCTCCTGCTTCTTTTCTAAAACATGGACTGACACCAGCATATCTAATTGGAAGATCTTTTCCTTCAATGATTTCTTTAGAGTGCATTGCTGCCATTGCATGCTCTGATGTACCAATCATGTAGAGGTCTTCGTCTTCTACCTTGTAGATTACCTCCTCAAAGTCATCTGCAATTACGGCACCTTCCATTGATGAGCGATTTATCATGTATGGTGGTTGGACTAGCGAGTATTCTTTTTGTGCAAGAAAGTCTAGTGCAAAATGAATCAGTGATTGGTTTAGTCTTACCAAATCATTTTTCAAATAATAGAATCTAGCACCTGCAACTTTAGCTGCTCTCTCCAAATCTACCAAATCCAAATTCTCAGAGACATCAATGTGATCATTTATCTTAAAATCAAA
>JBHITY010000121.1:0-3397 GCA_042138585.1 Candidatus Nitrosopumilus sp. | reverse complement strand
AATTAAAAAAATTGCATTGGCATTAGGGAGAATTTTAAGAAGTACTAAAAAAGTGAAAAGAGGGTTAGGTTCAATCAGACAAGATGTTAATGTTTCAATAAAAGATGGAAATGTTGTAATTGAGGTAAAGGGAGTTCAGCAACTAGATCAATTAGAAAAAGTAGTAGAATATGAGGCTAAAAGGCAGCATGGATTATTAAAAATCTCAAAAAAATTACAAGAAATTGATTGGAGTCATAATGAAAAAGATAGAAAAGATGTTACAGAATTATTCAAAAAATGTAAATCAAAAATTATCCAAAATGCCATAAAGAAAAATCAGAAGATAATTGGAATTTCATTTAGAAACATGGCAGGAATGTTTGGATATTCTCCTTATGAAGGAATTAGATTAGGAAAAGAAGTAGCAGAATTAGTCAGATTTTTTGGAATAGGTGGTGTCTTTCATTCAGATGAATTACCAAATTACGGTGTTGAAACTGCAGATATTGATGATTTGAAAAAAACATTAGAAATCAAAGATAATGATGGATTTTTGATTTTAGCAGCACCAGAAGAAAAAATCAGCGTAGTAATAGATCAAATAATTTTGAGAATGGAATACATTCGAAACGAAGGAATTCCAATTGATACACGATTAGCAACTCAAAGTGGTGAGACTAAATTTCTCAGACCAAGACCAGGGGCAGCAAGAATGTATCCAGAAACAGATATTCCTCCAATAATAATTTCAAAAATAGAATTAGATGATGCAATAAACAACATTCCCAAGTCATGGGATGATTCAATAAAAGATCTTCAAACAAAATATCAACTAAATCTTCAATTATCAGAGCAACTCTTTGATTCAAACTATTTTGAATTATTTGAAAAGATAACAGAAAAAACTAAAGTTAATCCAACATTTGTTGCATCAGTATTGTGTTCAACGATTACCAATTTAGAAAGAAATGGCTTGGATTCAAAATTGTTAAAAAATGAAGAAATTACAAAAACATTTCAATTTTTAGAAGAAGGAAAAATTGCTAAAGAATCAGTAGAAATTATTTTTGAGAATATTATGAATGGAAAATCCCATACGATAGAAGAGGCAATGAGGAATACCTCTATTGAGAATATAGATGAATCAGAATTAGAGAATATTTGCAAAGAGATTGTTGAAAAGAATCAAAATATTGTCGAAAATCAAAAAGAAAGAGCAATTGGACCTCTAATGGGAATTGCTATGAAAGAGTTGAGAGGAAAAGCATCTGGTGAAACAATTAACAAACTTCTTTTAAGAAATATCAAAAGTAAATTAGAAAATAATTAGAATGCGGGAAGTGGGATTTGAACCCACGAACTCCTAGAAGATAAGGATCTGAACCTTACGCCGTTGACCAGGCTGGGCGACTCCCGCATTGGGAATTTTTGAAATCTAGAATAAGTTTCTTTATTATACTCAAAAAATAATATCAATCAAAATGGAATTCAGAGAAGTTTATTGTATGAATTGTAAAAAAACACTAGGACGATACAATATTAAATTTTATGATGAGGATAAAATTTCAGAATTGTTAAAAACAACACATTCAGCACATGTAAGAAAAGGGCATCAAGTAAATATTAAAAAATTTGTAAAAAATTAATTTAATTTTTTTATCGCTTCAGAAAGATTTGAAATTCGATAAATATTTTTTTCATTAAGATGTTGATTCCAAGGTTGAGAATATAGAATTACTTTTTTCTTATTTTGTAAAAATTTTAATGCATTTAATGGTGAATCATCAATAAAAACATCATAATCTAGATCAGCTTTCATAGGACCGTGAATTACTGAAACATAGTTATCATAAGAAATATCGTGGTGTTTTAACCAGTTCTTTACAAAAGAATCAGTAGAACGCTCTCTTGCAGTCACAATATCTACCTGACCAATTTCTGAGAGGTTTTTTGTGATCGAGGCCAAATTTTCTTCAGTAGGAGGAATTGAAGACCAATTCTTCCAACATGAACTTAATTCAGTATAGAAATCATATCGATCAATTTCAAATTTTTTCCAAAAATCCCAATCAGTAATTTCATGTTTTTTAATTTCTTGTCTAATTGAGTTACTATAATTTAGCCAGGATAATATCACATCAGCGAGTACACCGTCTACATCTAATGCAATCTTCATGTCAATTAATCACTAGTTTGTTTAAATTCATCAAGTAGATTTTTTTGATGTTTGTTAAGTTTTTTAGGAATATTTACTACAATTCGAACATACTGGTCTCCCCTACCTCTAGAATTGATGTGTGGTACACCTTTACCTTTTAATTTGATTATTGTGTTTGGTTGACTTCCAGAATCAACTTTAACTTTTTCAGTTCCTTCCAAAGTTGGAACAATAACCTCACACCCTAGTGCTGCATCAACCATAGAAACATCTTGATCATAGAAGATATCTTTTCCATCTCTGTTAAATTTAGAATGGGGTTGTACTCTAACTCTAACAATTAGATCGCCATTAGAACCTCCAGGTACTTCATTTCCTTCATTTGGTACAGTATAATCACCTGAATCAATTCCAGGAGGAATATCAAATGTAACTTTTTTTGTGCCCTTTCTTTTTCCTTGACCTTTACAATCACTACAAGGTGTTTCAATAATTGATCCTTGACCTCTACATGAAGAACATGGTGCAGCTGTAACAAATGATGCAAATCCCATGTTACGTGTTTGTCTTACTTGACCCTGTCCATTACATGAAGAACATGTTTTCTTGTTAGTTCCAGGTTTGCATCCTGAACCACTACATGTATCACATTGAATTTGTTTCTGTAATTCAATTTCCATTTGTTTTCCATGTAATACATCCTCCAGTGTTACTGATGTTTGATAGAGAATATCAGAACCTCGTTGTTGACTAAATCCAAATCCACCTCCACCACGGCCAAATATTGATTCAAAGATGGAATCAAATCCACCTCCACCACGGCCAAATATATCGCTAAAATCACCTCTTGCACCTTGGAAAATATCTTCGCTGGAATATCTTCCATCTACACCAGCATGACCATGTTGATCATAGAGTTGCCTCTTTTCAGTGTCAGAAAGAACTGCATATGCTTCAGATATTTCTTTGAAATGCTCTCCAGCCTCAGCAGATTGATTTCTATCAGGATGGAATTTTAATGCTAATTTTCTATATTGTTTCTTAATTTCATCATTTGAAGATGATTTTGATACTCCTAAAACTTCATAATAATCTCGTTTTGCAGACATGAATCATTCCTTTATTCTAATTGTTGTATAAATGGTTGAATTTAGAGAGTTAGTTAGTTTTTGTCTCATCATTTGAAGATGATTCTGTTGTTTCTCCATCAGCACCTTGTTGTCCATCAGCACCTTGTTGTCCATCAGCACCTTGTTG
>JBHITY010000120.1:0-3405 GCA_042138585.1 Candidatus Nitrosopumilus sp. | reverse complement strand
TGTTGGTTCTGGTTCTGGTGTTGGTTCTGGTTCTGGTGTTGGTTCTGGTTCTGGTTCCTTCTTTATGTCAACGTCATCTAGATTTCCAAATACTGTTTCAAGGAAAGTTTGCTTATCAAAGGGTTTTAGAT
This sequence comes from Candidatus Nitrosopumilus sp., assembly GCA_042138585.1. Classification (GTDB taxonomy): domain Archaea; phylum Thermoproteota; class Nitrososphaeria; order Nitrososphaerales; family Nitrosopumilaceae; genus Nitrosopumilus. Next base: position 3,274 of record JBHITY010000120.1, on the reverse strand, counting down.
CAGGGTATTCTTGTCCAACTCCAACAAACATCACAGGAGTGGATGTAACTTTGACAATAGATAATGCAGCACCACCTCTTGCATCTGCATCGCTTTTTGTCAAAATTGAACCATCAAATTTTGTGTGATTATGGAATTCACGTGCTTGATTGACAGTATCATTTCCTGCCAAGGAATCACCAACGAAGATTTTCAAATCAGGATTTACAACTTTGGTGATTTTTTCAATTTGTTGCATCAAGTTTTCACTTGTTTGCATTCTTCCAGCAGTATCTATGAGAACAACATCTGTTTTGTGAGATTTTGCATACAATACAGCATCACGTGCAACTGCGGCGGGATCAGAATTATAATTTTGGGCAACTAGTTTTAGATTTAGTCTGTTGGTATGTTCACGTAATTGTTCAATTGCACCAGCTCTAAATGTATCGGCTGCTGCAACAACAACAGAATATTTTTCTTGTTGTAACATATGCGCCATTTTAGCTAAAGATGTTGTCTTTCCTGTACCGTTAATTCCTAAAAACAAAATAAGATATGGTTGGCCTTGTTGCTTTTTTTCATTAATTTTTCCAAAAAGATCAATTTCTCCTGCATTATCAAAATGTGCAGATATACTGGAAATCAAACTGTCTTTTACAAATTTTTCAATTTCTTTTTTGTCGACTTTAGAACCAATCAATTTTTCCTTCAAGTCATCTTTGATTGAATCAATTACTTCAGTTGCAACATCAGATTCTAAGAGTGATATTTCTAATTCAAACAGAATATCTTCAATGTCTTTTTCATTGAGTTCTTTTTCACCAAAACTTTTCGCTGCATTAGAAAACGCACTACGAAGTTTATCAAACATTGCCTATCCCGATTGTGGAGGTTGACCAGGTTGTTGCATGGCTTGCATCATTTGATTGATTTGTACCTTACCTTGTTCTAATCTTTGAGCTGCATCTTGTTTTTTTGCTGCAGTATCTTGTATTGCAATTTCGATTTCTTTTATTCTCTCTTCTAAATAGTTAATTGCCGAAGGAAAGTCTTTTTCCACTGCTACTCCTGCACCAATGTTTAGAATTATTTTGCTATCAGATGAAATTTTTGTTGGAACATAAGTTCCCAGTCCAATAGGGACAAGAGTGTCAGATTCAGGATTATTACTAAGAGATTTTATTGATTCAATTGCTGCAGTTGCTTCTCTAAATACACTAAGAAAAGTTCCTTCTCTTTGAGATAAATCTGCAAAGTATGTTTCAAGCATTTGCATTTGCTGCATTAGTTGTTCTGCTTGTTCTTGACTCATTTACAACATGGCTCTCGCTTATGGTTATAAATTCATTCATAGAAAGTGAATCAAAAAATGAATAAAAAATAAAGGATGAACTTTATTTTGCTTTAGAGAATCTGCTCTCTACCTCATCCCAGTTAACTACATTCCACCATGCGGCGATGTAGTCAGGTCTTTTGTTTTGGTAGTTGAGATAGTATGCGTGTTCCCAAACATCACAGCCTAACAATGGAACTAATCCTTCAGTTCTAGGACTTGTTTGGTTTGGCATTGATTTGTACTCAACCTTTCCAGAAGAAGGATTGTATACTAACCATCCCCAACCACTGCCTTGAATTACTGCTGTAGTGGATGAAAATTTCTCTTTGAAGTCAGAAAAGCTTCCAAAAGAATCGTTGATTGCATCAGCAATTGATCCTCCAGGTTCTCCGCCTCCATTTGGTTTCATGTTATTCCAAAATAGCCTATGGTTGTCATAACCACCACCGTTGAAATTAATTGCACCTCTTTTGTCCTCTGGTACTGAATTGATGTCAGACAAGATGTCAAGAATATCTTTGTCTTGAATTTCAGCTGGACATGTTTCAAGAGCTGCATTTAGTTTGTCAGTGTATGTTTGATGATGCTTTGTATGGTGAATCTCCATTGTTCTTGCGTCAATGTGAGGTTCTAATGCATCATAAGCATATGGCATTTCAGGAAGTGTGTATTTTCCCATGAGTGCATTTGAGAATTTATTCCATTTATTGGTTTACAGGTAATCATTTTTACTTGCTAAAATTGTTAGAAGATTTGTGAAATTCTTAGTCATTTTTTCTTTTATTGTTGTAATTTTGATGGGAATGGTTTTGACACAAGCAATGAATTCTGAAAATCAAATCCACACATACTTGGAAAGGAGTGTTCCATTTGTTGGAACAGACATTCCAAGAATGGATGGAATTGATGGTACAGGAATCAAGATAGCAATTATCGATACTGGGGTAGACTTTAACCATCCAGACTTGTTTGGTTGGGGTCCAGATGGAAAAGTTGTTGGAGGATACAACTTCATTCAAGAAGGTCAACCTCCAATGGATAACAATGGACACGGTACACAAGTTGCCGGTGTAATAGCTGCAGATGGGCAGGCAGTAGGCGTAGCACCCAAGGCAAAAATTCTTGCATACAAAGTATCTGAAGACGGTGAGGGGGTTTCATCTGATTTGATCATCAGAGCAATTGAAAAAGCAATTGAAGATGATGCAGATATTATCAATATCAGTTTAGGAGTTAACAAAACAAATACAAAGATTGAAAGAGCTGTAAACCAAGCACTAGAAAAAGAAATCTTTGTAGTAGCTGCTGCTGGAAATGACGGTCCAGCACTAGAAAGTATTGGAAGTCCTGGAAGAAATTTTGGTTCAGTAACAGTTGGGGCCACTTACAATAATCTCACATCAAGTTTGATTGCAACACTAGAAGTCAATGACAAACCATACACAGTAATTCCAATGGCAGGAAACAAAAATACCGAAGAATCAGTTTCTGGAAAACTAATTTTTGGAGGATATGGAAAAGCTGATGAACTAAAAGATCTTGATATCAAAGATGCAATACTAATTGTTGAGAGAGGCAGTGATGTTGAAGGAGAGTTGTTGTATTTTTCGATAAAGGAATCTAATGCTGCAGATGCAGGGGCAAAGGCAATGATTGTTTACAATAACATTCCAGGAATTTTCTTTGGAGAGTTAATACATGAATTTATTGAACCAGAATATTCACCAAGAATTCCAGTAGTGTCAATTGATAGAGAAGAGGGATTAGAGATAGTAGAATCAATTAACGGAGGAGAAGCAACATTGAATCTGTTTTTCAATCCAGACTATCTAGCACATTTTAGTTCTAGGGGACCAGTATCTCCATTCTACATTAAACCAGAAATTGTTGCACCTGGAGCATACATCAACACCACACAAAGCAATGCAGGATACAACTTTACTAGTGGAACCAGTT
>JBHITY010000119.1:0-3438 GCA_042138585.1 Candidatus Nitrosopumilus sp. | reverse complement strand
TGATAATTACGCTAAGATCCTTAAAGTCCAGGATATAGACGAACCAAAACCAAAATCAGATGAGGTAATTTTTACCAATAAAGCATCTGCCCTAAATTATAACGATATTTGGGGAATGAGAGGAGTTCCAGTAGCAGTTCCTCTCCCACACGTTTCAGGTTCTGATGTAGCTGGAGATGTTATCGCCGTAGGCGAAGATGTTAAAAATTTCAAAGTAGGTGACAGAGTTGTTTCTCACTCTAACCTTGCATGTAGAGTTTGTAAAGCATGTACTGACGGAAGAGAATTTGACTGTACCCGAAGACAAGTTTGGGGTTTCCAAACTGGACCACTATGGGGTGCATACTCTGAACAAATTCACTTGCCAGAAGTCAATGTTTCAAAAATTCCTGATGGAGTTTCATATGAAGATGCAGCAGCAGCTTCAATGACAATTCTTACTTCATGGCATATGTTAGTTGGTAGAGCTAACATCACTCCAGGACAAACAGTACTCATTATGGGTGGTGGTTCTGGTGTCGGAAGCTATGCAATTCAAATTGCAAAATTATACAACTGTGACGTAATTGCAACTGCAAGTCCAGACAAATTAGACAAATGTAAGGAACTTGGTGCAGATTATGCAGTAGATCACAGAAAAGACGATTGGCAAAAAGAAGTCTTTAAGATATCCAAAGAAATCGCAAAAACAAAAGGTGAAGCACCTGGAATTGATCTTGCATTTGATCACATTGGTCAAACTCACTTCAACAAGCAACTAACATTGCTCAAGTATGGTGCAACACTTGTTTCATGTGGTGCAACAACAGGTTATGACGCACAAATAGATCTTAGACACATCTTCTTCAAAGGAATCAATGTCTTAGGTTCAACACAAGGAACTAAAGCTGAACTAGATCAAGGTCTCTATTGGATGGGTCAAGGAAAGATAAAATCAATTGTTGACTCTGTCTTTACCTTCGAGCAAGCAGCAGAGGCTCATACAAAAATGCTAAAGGGTGACTTCTTTGGCAAAATCATTATGAAGCCTGAAGGCGCTTAGTCATTTAATGACTCAGCTCTTCAGAAGTCTCATTTTTGTTCCTGGAAATAATCCTAGATTTCTAGAAAAAGCAAAAAAGCTTCAGGCTGACATTGTATGTTTTGATTTAGAGGATTCTGTTCCAGACAATGAAAAAACAAATGCAAGAAAGCTAATCAAATCTGCACTCAAATCTAGAAAATCATACGAGTCTTCAATTTTTGTTCGTACAAACTCTCCCCTATCTGGGAAAATTCCTGCTGATCTTAAAGAAATTGTTCAAAAGGGAATAGATGGAATTGTAATTCCTAAAGTGAACAATCCCCAAGAATTGAAAAAAATTGAAAAAACAATTGCTGGATTGGAGAAAACACGCAAGCTAAAACCAACACAACTGATTCCATCAATAGAATCTGCCGAAGGTGTAGTCAATACATATCAAATTGCTTCTAGTAGCAAAAGAGTTGTTGCAGTAGTGTTTGGAGTATTTGATCTTCTAAATGATCTTGGTGTAGAGTATACCAAAGATGCTGAAGGTGCAAAATATTCTAGAAGAAAGATTCCTGTTGATGCACGAGCTGCAGGTGTGGCTGCAATAGACGCAATTTGGCAAGATCTCAAAGACTCAAACGGATTGGAAAAAGATTGTAAGGTTGGAAAAAGTTTGGGTTATTCTGGAAAGAGCATTATTCATCCAGATCACATCTCTGTTACTCACAAACTATTTCATCCAAACAAAAATGAGATTGAATGGGCTGAAAAAGTTTGCAAAACTTATCTTGCGTCAACAAAGAAAGGAAAAGGCGCAACTACTGTTGATGGAAAAATGATTGACGAAGTTCACTTTAAACAGGCAAAAGCACTTCTTGACCTTGTAAAATAGTCTATTCTAGATTTTTAATTATTGATTTCATCGTTGTGCTATTTTCAAATATTTTTTTAGGCACAATCCCGCTTACAATGAGTTTTTCCTTTTTAGCATCCATTATAATTTCCTGAAAAATACACTGAATTTTTGATATTTTCTTGCTTTCACTAAGAACTTTTCCTGTCTCTATGAAAAATCCATTGATTAGTAGGTTCTCTATCTTCCTATATCCTGAAGTTTTTGGAACTCCTGATTCTTTCAGAATTTCTGGTATTGTATGTTCACTTTTTAGAATAGATATGATGATCTTTCTAGTCTCATCATCTCCAAACATGTCTAAAATTAAATGAACAAGTGCTGAATCAAGAATGATGATATGATAATTTTCTTTTACCTTCTTTACTTGAATAATTTCTTTTAGACACTCTTCTACAAAATCATTTATGTCCAAATCAGAATTTTTTTTAATAATTTTTGATAATAATTGAAAATGTTCTGTTGCAAGTTTGATTGACATCCCATGTTCCAAAAACAATTCGCGTTCAATTTTTTTTAGTGTATCTGCATCAATCTTCTTCTTAATTTTTATAGGTAACGCTATTGAGATTAATTTGTCTATTCCAGACATCTATGATATCTATAGAAATGAAATATTAAGAACTTATTCATTATATGAAAATATGACCAAATCTGTCATTATTATCGATGATGACAAAGATACAGTTAGGTTATTTTCTGAATTTCTTGAAGAAAAACAAATCAATGTTGTAGGAAATGGATTTGATGGCGTTACTGCACTTAAATTATTTAAAAAATTGAAACCTGATGTCACACTTATAGATCTAAACATGCCAAATGGCTCTGGATTTTACGCAATCAAAAAAATTCAAGAGATAGAGCCCAAAGCCCACATTATTGCAGTTACTGCTGATACCAGCACTGAAACTGAAGAAAAACTCAAAAAACTAAACGTACCTGTAATTCAAAAGCCATTTAACATTGAGCATGTTGTTTCACGCATAAATGATTAATTCCCATAATTGGGACTTTTCATATATTGTTATATTATAATCCTCATACTTTATTCACATGGCAAAAAGAGTAACCATAATGATTGATGATGACATCGATAAGAAACTTCGACTTCGTCAAGCAAAATTAATTCAACAAGAACAAAGTTCCTATAGTTATTCTAAAGTATTAAACGAAACCATTCGTAAAGTGCTAAAATAACTAAGAATTTTTCTTTATTTCAGAATAGATTAAAGATAATGAGATTCTATCTAATAATTAGAAATGGTTAATCTCCTAGATCCCAGTAACGTCATAACTCGTATGTTTAATGCAGGAAAATACGAAGAGATGTATAACTACTGTAAAGGTCTACTTGAAAAAATTCCTAATGATATGGTTGCCCTTCAAAATATCTGTCTATCTTTGATTTATCTGGAAAAATATCAAGAAGCCATAACTTACTGTGACAAAGTTCTTGAAATAAAAGAATCAGATACGTATGCACTAAAAAACAAAATCTATGCACTAGAAAGTT
>JBHITY010000118.1:0-3564 GCA_042138585.1 Candidatus Nitrosopumilus sp. | reverse complement strand
TTTATTTGGATTGATCTCTAGGGCTTTTTTCTTGATATCTTTATTTGTGGGTATGATTCATGATTTTTAATGCATGATACAGAGCCAGATACATTTGTCTATCAGACATGGCCTGAGAAATTTAGTAGTATGTTAAAAGAGATCGGTGTAGATTCTGAATCCAAAGAAATTGGAACCGATAACGTTGAACAAGGTGATTATTACAGTAGATATTTTGCTCATACAGCAAGAATGATAACAAATAGAGGATGTCTTGATGTCAAGAACTCTAACATTGACGTAATTCAAATTATTCAAAAGGGGTAAAAATGCAAGATCCAAATCCAATGCCTTGGGGCGCACTAGACAGATATCAAGCACACTTTATCGTAAGAAAAGACACTGGTAGAAATGTGGGAAACTATGTTGCAAAAACACAACTTAAAACAAGAGGTCACTTTGCAGCAAAAACTGTTGAAAGCGTTAGTTGGAATGGACCTGGCGCACTTGCAGAAAAACTGAATCATGATTCTGAATTAAACGACATGATAGCAAAACAATCAGTAAAAGACGCAACAATCTATGTTGAACCAACAGAGAATGCAGTCAGAATTAGAAGCAAATGGGATAATCATTTAGCATTTGGAATCACAAAAGATCTTTTTGATATCTATGATCGTATTGCCGGTCACATAAAATCAGTCTAGGCTTTCCACCAATCTAAAGCCAAAAAGTCGACATTATCTTTGCCTTTAGGAATTGCCAAGATGAATTGTTTTTTAACTGATGTTGCCAATCTCCCTGCAAGTACAATTCCTGTTGATGTAATTGGTTCGTTTCTATTGTATACCTGAATCAAAAATGGAGCATGATCAATTCCTGGACCTTTCTCATAAACTGCAAAATCACAACCAAACTTTATTCCTGGATTGATGATGTATCCTTTGTCTCTAAAATTTTTGTAAACCAGATATTTTTTATCAAAATCATGATGTTCATTTTTACAAATTTCTATCATTTGTTCAACTGTAACTTTATGTTTTGATTTTGAAATTGTAATTTTTTTATTTTCTAACAAGTATAAGGATTCAATCAAATCTAAAACTAAAGGCGCATCAATCTCTTCAATCTTTGGTTTTGGAATGCCAATTGGTTTTCCATAATACCCGTTACTGAAAAGCTTACGAGAATCTTCAATATTCCAAACAATCACTCTGTTTTCGATTAACTCTCCTTTCATAATTTTTCAAAAACCTCTTGTGTATATGAATTCATTAGCTTGTCGCTGCTTGTAAAAATAGAAAATAAAGTAAAAATGTAGATGTGATTTGCTTATAGGCTTAATGCTAACAAAATGAAAGAATCTGATACTCTTTGGCATTTGTCTGCCATTTCTTCAATTCCTTCAATCACGTCTTTCATTAACATCAATTCTTTGGTGTTTGTTACTTCTGTTAGAAGCTTAATTGTTGCTTGTCTGTATTTGATGTCGATCTCTCTTTCGATTGTCTGTGTTTCTTGTGCTAATTCAATTGCACTTGCAGTGTTTGTATTGAGACTTCTAATGATTTCATTTAGTTTGTAGACCTCGTCTACAACTAATTCTATTAGTTTAGTCAGGTCTTTGTCTAGTTTTGCACTTTTTAGAGTAGCTGGTTTTACATTTGAAAGTTTGAATGAAATTCCGGTAATGTAGCCTGCAATCTCATCCATTGTGTATGCTGTGTTTAGAAGATTCTCTCTGTTCATGATCAAACCTCCTACATCTGCTACTTCGCGTGTAATTTTTCTTCTTAGGTTTTCTACCTCTTCTTCGATTGTAGAAATTTGTTCTAATGTGTTTTTGATTCCTGTCTTGTCTTTTTTCATCATTAGTTCAGGAAGTGTTGCTAGTTCTCTGGATGCATTTAGAATTCTATTGATTTCGTCTTGTAAAACTGCTATAGCCTTTCTTTTTGCTTGAACTTCAAGCTCTCCGCTATACATAACAAAAACTACCAAATCCCAAGGTAATTTAAATCCTCTATGATTTTTGATATTTTTTGAGCATGATTACATGAGACTTTTGTCATGTGCCACTTTTTTCTGACCTTGGTATAGTGTGATCACTTCTTCATTTGTAGATGCATCTTCTGCCATTTTTTCAACTCTCATCTTTCCTGTGAATTTTGGAAATCTCAATGCAAGTCCTGCCCCTTTTCTAATTTTGTCTCTGGCTGCTTTGTGAATCGGACTAAGTGTAATTTCAGATGCAACAACTTCAATTACTAATTCTGGCTCAAACCAAACATCAGCTTCCATCTCACTGTCAATACGTGGATTTTTCTTAATTGTAACCTTGGGATTTAGAATTTGATACAATTGATCTAAATCTTCATCTGAAAATCCTGTACCAACTTTACAAATACTGGTGAATGTGTCTTCGTCTTCTTCGTAGGTTGCTAACAAAAGAGTTCCATAGTTTCCTGTTCTTCTTCCTTTTCCAAAGAATCCTCCTATTACAACAAGATCTAAACTATCTCCAAGCTCATTTTGGTATTCTCTTTTGAGTTTTAACCAGTGACTGCCTCTTGAACCTGCTTGGTATGGGCTACCCAACGTCTTTAACATCAATCCTTCACTTCCTGCATTGATGCTGTTTTCAAAAAAGTCTTCAATGTCGTTTTCATTTTTGACAATGGTCATTGGAATGTGCTTTACAAAGTCGTCTTCTTTTACCACTTTTTCCATCTTCTCTCTTCGTTCTTTGTAGTCTAATTCTAGACAACTTTTTCCATTACAATACAAAATATCAAAGAGATTGACTGTAATTGGATACTGAGTAACTGCTTTTTCTATTTTGTACTTTCTTCTTCTATGCATTAATTCTTGAAATGGTAAAAAATCTCCTGTGTTTTCATTAATAGCAACTGCTTCTGCTTCTAGTACAATGTTTTCTGCTTGAATTGCTTTTGGGATTTTTTCTATGATGTCAGGATAGTAACTTGAAATATTTTCTAGACTTCTTGAAAACAAAACTACTTTGTCTCCTTCTATGTGGAGTTGAACTCTTTCTCCATCTAGTTTGTATTCAGCTGCAAACTCACTTCCCATTTTTTCTATTGCTTCTTGTTCACTCTTTACTCTGTCTGCAAGCATTGGTCTAATTGGATTGAACAAAATAATTTTAAATTTCTCAACTCCTTCCAGTCCTTCAGTAGCTAAAACTTCTGCTACTTTTCCTAAATCACTAGAAACATTGTATGCATGCTCCAAAACTTTTCTATTCTCTTTATTTCCTGAAAATGCTATTGCTAGTGCATCCATAACTGTATTTTCTGCAATTCCTAGTCTTAGTGTACCTAACAATATTTTCAGAATGAAACTTGCTTCTAATGGACTTGCATCATTTAGCAGACTGGAGATGTATTTCATCTTCATGTCTTGTGATCTATTTCCTTCTAACTTTGCAATTTTGAATAGCGTTTCGTAAACTCGTTCTACTGTAATGTCTTCAACCAGAAATGTTGTCTGAGTTTTCTGCTCTAGGATTACAGTTGCAGCGTGTCCCAAGTCTCCACCTTTTCTGTACTCATCTTCGATTTT
>JBHITY010000117.1:0-3566 GCA_042138585.1 Candidatus Nitrosopumilus sp. | reverse complement strand
GCCGGGAGGGAGATTTGAACTCCCGTTCCCTTGCGAGAACGCGCTTTATGGTTAATAATTTCCAGGCGCGCGCCCTACCAGGCTAGGCGACCCCGGCACAGTCTTACGACAAATTTAGTTTTTAGAATCTGATTATAAATTGTGTTACTACTTCCAGATCGTAATGGTAGTAGAGCGCTCTACTTTTTCTCCATTTTCATCAAATCCTTTTGCTGAAATCTTGTAAAGCCCTTCAAGAGCAGGTTTGCCATCATTGTTAATTTGATCCCAGGAAAATTCAATCTCTTCATTTGGTTTTAGTTCTGAAATTACTTGTGCCGAAGTTGGAGAATACATTAGCATTCCAGAGAGTCCTGTAATTCTAAGACCATATGATGCATCAGAAAATGTCAGTGGAAAAGTTCCAGTGTTAATGATTGTGATTTTAATCTCTTCTCCTTTCTTAAAATCAAACTTTTCAGTAACAACTGAGATCCCAGGGCCCTCAACGTAAACAAGTTGGCTGGTATTTTTCACATCCATCAAATAGATTCCAAATAACAATCCAGAGATTATTCCTATTCCAACAAAGATAACTAGACTTTTTGAGAACAATTTATTCTTTAGAGGTTGGTTTTGTTCTCCATTTTTTAGGATATGTGTTTGGAGCCATGATAATTCTCTTTGTCTCAAATGCATAGCCCTTTACTGCATCTTGAATTTCCTGACCAGACATTGTTGCTTCAGCTAATGCAACTGCTTCTCCTTTCTGAGTATAAATGCCAACAATATCACCTTTCTTCAAATTTGGAGATATTTGCAAGATTCCAGGTATTGCAAGTTGTGCACCATGACACATTGCATCAATTGCAGAATCACGAATCACTACGGATTTTAGTTCACTTAATGCATGCTCTACGGGCTGAATCATGCTCTTTAGTTTAGAATCATCTTTCTTTTCTTCCCATAATGCAAATGCGTTTGCTAGTTCATGAAGAGTCACCAACCCATCAGTCTCTCGGAACTGATCAACTCTAGTTCTTCTAAGTTCAATCATGGTTGCACCAGGCCCTAGAATTTCACCTAGGTCATAGTACAATTTTCTAATGTATGTTCCAGCTTCGCACAGTACTCTTGTTAGCAACAATCTTTCTTTTTGTTCTAGTACTTCAAACTCGTAAATTGTTCTTGTTCTTGTTTGTCTAACTACAGCTGAACGTTGTGGAGGCTTTTGGTAAATTTCTCCAGTAAGTGATTCAATAACTTCATGTAGTTTTTCTTTTGATGGAAGAGAGTGAACACGTCCTAGTGCATGGTATTCTTTTGGACCAAAGAGCAAAACACCTAGAGCTTTTGTTGCCTCACCCAATCCCAAAGGTAAAACTCCTGAGACTTGTGGATCTAGCGTTCCACTGTGTCCAATCTTCGGTAGCTTCAAGATTCTTTTAGTCCATGCCACTGTCTCATGACTTGTAGGTCCAGGTGGTTTATCTAGGATAATGATTCCATAGTTTAGTAGTTGTTCTATGGTTCTTTTGTCATAGTATGTACCGTATGCATCATCAGTAATGTCTTGGTCAACTTCAATTAGATTTTCTAATTGTTTTAGTGTCATAGTAGCTTTCTCACCGTTTCTTTTGCAACATCAATTACTTGCTGTGCTGTAAGATTGTCAGTGTTAATGATTACGTCAAAGACTGACTTGTCATCACCAAAATCAAAATCATATAGTTTTTTGTACAGAGCCTTGTTTTTGTCAAATCTCTGTTTTGTAATTTGATAAGCATCCTCAGAACTCATGTCATCTCTTGTCTGCATTCTTTTGGTGCTGCTCTCATGGGAGCCCTCAAGCCAGATTCTAATTCCGTCTTTGATTAGCCATGGAAGCGTGTAACTGGTAATCACCATGCCTCCCTCATTGAATAGTTTGGTTAGTTTTTCATCTAGTTTTTTGTCAAATTCAGAATTCTCTTCTCTCTGATTAAGAAACTTCATTCCGTCTTCTGTGTCCCACCAATCATCACCTGCTGAATCAAATCCTTGTTCTTTTGCCATATCTTTGAGGACATCACCACCACTAAGATATTGTAATGAAAATTCTTCTGCCAATCCTTTTGCAACAGTTGTCTTTCCTACAGCAGGAGGACCAGAAATTACTATGGATTTTGTCAACTGAGATCCATTGAGGTTTTAGTTAGTTTCATAATAATGCCACTAAATGCAATTGACGACAAGAAATACCAAGCCCAAAGGAACAAAGCATTTTCTGTTTGACAAACATGTTCAGGGTCTGCTGCTTGTTCTGCAGTACATGTTAGCTGGAAGAAATCTCCAGGAATTACATTTAGATGAATTGGCGATACAGCTACAGTGTAAGCAAATAGTTGTGGCAATACAAGATAGAATATCAAAATCAATGGAACAAATGTAATCATCATTGGTCTCATGTTCATCTGCATCATCTCCATGGACATCTTGTTCATGTATGCGGATTTTTTGTTGAGCTCAGCTGCTCTTGCAGTATCTTTTGCTCTCATTGCTGCCATTCTTTCTTTTTGCCATCCACGAGTCTCTTTCATAATTCGTTTTAGCTTTACTTGGTCAACCATCTTCTTTCTAACGGCAGCGTTGAAGATGTTTAGCAAGATTCCAAACCCTGCAACTGCAAACATGGAGAGAATCAGTCCTTTGATGATTGGGTCATCACTTCCAAGTGCACCCCTTTCACCTCCAAAGAAATCAAACTGAAGTGGTATTGATTCGATAAATAGTAGAATAAAGCTAAAGTCCATTTTTTACAGTCCTAATGAATTGATTATCTTTTCTGCTGCTTCATCAACCTTTCCCTCACGATTAAGAATGTACTTGACTGGTGAGCCTGTAATTACTGCACATGCTGAAATCATGCCGGATTGAAAGTCTAGTTCTTTCTTGACATTTGCTAGGGTAATTTTATCTCGGTTTCTAGTGTCATCGCTCATTCTTCTGCTATAGATTTCCTCAGGTTTTGCAGAGACTGAAACAAAGTTTGATGGTTTGATAGTTTTGAGAACATGTTCTGGTAATCCAGGATAGTATCCCTCAGGGGAGCTGATAAATGCATGAGTGTCAATGATGACAATTTCTTCAGTGTGTGCTGCAATCTTTTCTGCTGCAACTTTTTGTAGTTCTTGTTGTTTTCCAATAGGAAGTTTTCGTAGCTCGTCTCTGTCACTTAGACCATTTTCTTTTGCAACTTCAAACATCAAGGTTCCATAACTTACAACGCTGAAACTTTTTTGATGATCTTTAATATGATCTACAATCTTTGATAGCAGAGTTGTTTTCCCAACTCCTGGGATTCCAACTAGAACAATTTTCTTACTTTCTGCCAAGTAAAGCACCCAATCGCGGCATTGCAACTTCGACTTGTTCTCTAACTAATTGTGTGTAATAGTTGATGAGGATATCTACCATAAGTAAAACTCCGATACCAGAACCAAATACACCTAAGACATCAGATGCACCTGCTAGCAGACCCAAAATGGCGGAACCAATAATGGTGACTGATGGAATGTACTTGTTCAACAATGCTTCAACTGGTTTGT
>JBHITY010000116.1:0-3603 GCA_042138585.1 Candidatus Nitrosopumilus sp. | reverse complement strand
CCAGGACTTCCAGGTACTGTTGGAACTTGAGCTTTTAGCATTGCTGCTTTACATTCCATCTTATCACCACACAAATTCATAGAGTCAGCAGATGGACCAATGAAATTAATTTTATTTTTTTCACATAATCTTGCAAAGTCATCATTTTCAGAAAGGAAACCATAACCTGGATGTACAGCATCTGCACCAGATGACAACATCACTTCAAGAATTTTTTCTTGATTAAGATAAGATTTTGCAGGAGCAGCTTCTCCAATGTGATAAGATTCATCAGCTTTCTTTACATGTAAAGAATTGTAATCTTCATCAGAGTATACTCCAACAGTCTTGATACCTAATGCATTACATGTTCTAATTACTCTAAGAGCAATTTCTCCTCTGTTTGCGATAAGTACTTTCTCAATCATTTTAATCACAAATTGATATTTCCATGTTTTCTAGGAAGTTGTTTTTCTCTTTTGTTTGCAAGCATTTTAAGAGCTTTTATCAACATAGGTCTTGTTTCTGCAGGATCAATTACATTATCAACTGTTCCATGTGATGCTGCAACGTATGGGTTTTCGAATTTTTCTGTAAACTCATCAATCAATTTCTTCTTAAGTTCTTCAGGATTGTCTGCGTCTGCCAAGTCTTTTCTGTTCATGATTTTTACAGCAGCTTCGCCACCTAAGACTGCACAACGTGCAGTTGGCCATGCATAATTAATGTCAGTTCTAAGATTTTTACTTCCCATTGCAATGTATGCACCACCATATGCCTTTCCAATTACAAGTGTAATTCTTGGTACGGTTGCTTCACAATATGCGTAGAGCAATTTACTACCATGTCTGATGATACCATTATGTTCTTGATTAGAACCTGGCATGTAACCAGGTGTATCTACTAGTGTGATAATAGGTATGTTAAATGCGTCACAGAATCTAATGAAACGTGCAGATTTGTTTGATGAATCAATATCAAGTGCTCCTGCTAAATGCATTGGGTTGTTTGCAATTATTCCAACTACTTGACCATCCATTCTAGCATAACCTACAACAATATTTGGTGCAAATAGTTCATGAACTTCAAAGAATTCATGATTATCTACAATAGAGTTGATAATTTCTTTCATGTCATAAGGTTGTAATGGGTTTTCTGGGATAACATTAATGAGATTATTATCTAATCTGTTTGGATCATCATCGGTTTTTATTTTTGGTGGTTCTTCAGAATTATTTTGTGGTATGTAAGAAATTAATTTCTTGATGTAATCCATACATTCGTATTCGTTTTGTGCAACAAAATGCGCAACACCACTTTTTGAACCATGTGTCATTGCTCCACCAAGGTCATCCATTGAGATTTCTTCACCTAATACTGTCTTTACAACATCAGGACCAGTAACAAACATTGATCCTGCCTTTTCAACCATTACAACAAAGTCTGTCATGGCTGGTGAATATACTGAACCACCTGCAGAAGGACCAATACTAGCTGTAATTTGAGGAACAACACCTGAAGCTAATTGATTATGATAAAAGATATCTGCAAATCCATCAAGACTCATTATTCCTTCTTGAATTCTTGCACCGCCAGAATCCATGATTCCAATAACTGGACATCCAGTTCTAACTGCATGATCCATTAGTTTAGTAATTTTTTTGGCACCCATTTGACTAAGAGTTCCACCAAGAACTGTGAAATCATAGGCAAATACGAAGATTTGTCTACCGTTAACATTACCATAACCGCCAACTACACCATCAGTAAAGAACTTCTTTTTTTGCATATCATATTCATGATAGTGATGAGTTACCATTGGATCTATTTCGGTAAAACTGCCCTCATCTAGCAGAAGATCGATTCTTTCTCGTGCAGTTAATTTTCCTTTATCATGCTGGGCTTTGATCCTATCCTGACCACCGCCTTGTTGAGAAGTTTTGTGTTTGTTGTTATAATTTTCCAGTTTTTCAGAATGCATGATAGTGATCTAGTCCAAAACGATTTCCTATATTAATTTAGTTTACAGAAATTTGTTTTAAAAAATTTAAAAAATATCATATAAGTTTAAAAAAAAAATTGTAAAATTATGAGTTAATAATTGGGAATTTTTTGTTGGTTGCTTTCTGGTAGGAATCAAAGGGGGTTTTTTGCTCACTGCAATTTTTACACATACAAAATTGGGATACATTTGCAATATCACAGATTTCCTGAAACTCACATTGTTGGCATCCAGCAGGACCACCACACACTATACACTGTAATTCATTGACTTCAGCACATTTTTCGTGCTTTACTCCAAGTCCTTTTGCCCAAAGACCAATTTCATTGATCTCAATTTTTTCATTACATACAATACAAGTTCCTGGGAACTTCATGGGTATTTTTCTCCAACTCATTTTATCAGTTCAATCTCCTTTTCAATAATATCACCAAATGTTTCTTCCAATTCTAACTCCAATGTTTTGTTTTTAATACAAAATAAAACAAAAGGCAATCCAAATGTAACAAATGCACTGGAAGACAAATGTAATTTTTTTGCCATTACAGATGAAAGTGATTTTATTTTTGCACCATCCCAACGAATTCTATTAAGTAAAGGCCATGAAAGATTGTATTGCGCGTATCTGACCCTATCATCATTTTGATAAAGTTTGATCAAAATATCATTAAGATATCTAAGTAATCTCCAATTTTGCGTTCTTACAATTTTTCCATATAACATATCAGCTTCAGAAATTATTTCTAAATATTTTGCAAATGTTTCATTATCTAAATTACTTGTAACAATGCTGGAATAAAACGCATTAATTTTTTCTCTAGGATCTATTTGCATGGAATACAAAACACCTCTAGCTTCTTCAACAGATTTTGATTTGAAGAATGCATTTACTCCATTTTCAACATCAATGTTTTCAAATGTGGTTTCTGTTTGTGGATTAAAACCTGTAACCATTGATTGTGTTAAATTGATCATTGAACGAATATCACCTCTAGATTTGTCAATTACTTTGATTAATGAACCAGGACTAAGTTTTGCACTTTCTTTTTTTAGAATATTTTCTAAATAAACACGAAGAAGACGTGGAGGGATTTTTTTGAAAGAAATTGTTTTAACAACTTTTTTGATATTTTTCATTTTATCAGATGTATCATTATTTGCAGCAAGAATAATTGGAACCGTTGGTTCTTTGAGAATATCAACAAGTGCTGCAACACCACCATAGTCTCCACGACCGTGAATTCCATCTACCTCATCAACAAATATCATAGGCGTACCAAGAACACTAACATTTCCCAATACAGGAGTAAGAATCTCATTAATTCTCGATTTACTTCTGACATCACTTGCGTTTAGTCCAATCATATCGTAACCAAATTGTTTGGCTACAAGAAATGCCATAGTAGTTTTTCCTATTCCAGGGGGGCCAACCAAAAGCAGAGGTTTTGTTCCTTTTTTCCATTTAGCAAACCATTCCATGATTGCAGCACGAGATTCTTCATTTCCAACCATATCAGAAATTTTCTGAGGTCGGTATTTTTCAGACCACATCAATTTTATCACTTTCTTGGAAGATTTTTGTTCAAATCTGACCAGATGTTTTCTTCTTGTAATTTCTTATA
>JBHITY010000115.1:0-3608 GCA_042138585.1 Candidatus Nitrosopumilus sp. | reverse complement strand
GACAAGAAAGGATTATACAAATTCCCTGATCCAAAATTCTTGGTTGGTTCAAACTTTTGTGATATAGGATTTGATTTAGACGAAGACAACCACAGATTAATTGCATTATCTGCATCAGATAACTTGATGAAAGGTGCAGCAGGTTCTGCCATCCAAAACATGAACGTAATGTGTGGTTTTGATGAAATGGACGGACTAAGATATACCCCACTAACACCAGTTTAGAAATGATTACTATCAAAATTGGTGGAAGTGTAGTAGATGATTTACATCCATCAACAATTGCAGACATAAAAAAAGTTGCAGAGTCAGAAGGAGTAATTATAGTTCATGGTGGTGGTAAAGAAGTCACCAAAGTTTGTCAACAATTAGGAAAAGAACCAAAGTTTGTAACATCTCCCAGTGGAATCAAAAGTAGATACACAGACAAAGAGACTGCAGAGATTTTCACTATGGTAATGTCTGGAAGAATCAACAAAACAATTGTTCAAATGCTTCAAAAAAACGGTATCAATGCTATTGGGTTATCGGGAGTTGATGCTAAAGTGATTGAAGCAGACAGAAAAAAGAAACTCCTAATCGTAAATGAAAAAGGACGAAAACAGGCAATTGATGGAGGATATACTGGAAAAATCAGAGAAGTTAATGCTAGTTTCATAAAATCACTCTTAGAACAAGGACTCACGCCTGTGATTTCACCCATTGCAATCAGTGAAGAGTCTGAATTTCTCAATGTAGATGGAGACAGAGCAGCAGCATATGTTGCAGGCAAGGTAGGAAGCGACAAAGTATTATTCATCACAAATGTTGATGGTTTACTAATGGATGACAAAGTTGTTCCAAAACTAACACTAGCAGAAGCAAAAGAGATTAGACCAAAGATTGGACCAGGAATGGAAAAGAAGATTTTGGCATCAACTGAGGCATTAGATATGGGAGTTACAACAGCACTAATTGCAAATGGTCAGAAAGAAAATCCAATTTCATCAGCCATTGCACATGATAACTGTACGGTGATTGAACATGAGTGAAGACCAGTACATGGGTAATCTCTATCAGAGATTTCCAGTAACAGTTGAGAAAGGAAAAGGAGCTCATGTATGGGATATTGATGGAAAAGAGTACATTGATTGTATGGGAGGATATGGTGTAGCTCTAGTAGGACATCAAAATCAAAGAGTCAATGATGCAATCAAAGAACAAGTTGACAAAATCATTACGGTACACAGTTCACTTTACAATAAAACAAGAGAAGAGTTTTTGAAAACACTAATTGGTTTAGCACCCAAAGGACTAACACAAGTTCATCTTAACAACAGCGGTGCAGAGGCAATAGAAGCTGCTATAAAGTTTGCAAGAAAGTTTACCGGTAAAAAGGGAATGGTTGCAATGAAAGGCTCCTATCACGGAAAATCATATGGAGCGTTATCACTAACATTTAATCCAAAATACAAAAAAGCATTTGCTCCACTTGTGGAAAAAGTCTCTTTTGCATCTTATGGAGACATTGAATCACTAAAAGAAGTGATAGATGATGACACTGCATTTGTAATTTTAGAACCAATCCAAGGAGAGAGTGGAATTATTGTTGCACCGGATGGATTCTTGCAAGATGTAAGAAAGCTGTGTGATGAGAAAGGAATTCTGTTAATCTTTGACGAAATACAAGCAGGTTTAGGTAGAACAGGACGATTATGGGCTTGTGATCATTGGAATACAGCACCAGACATTTTGTGTTTAGCAAAGGGAATTGCAGGAGGAGTTCCAATGGGTGCAACTCTAGTAAGACCTGACATCTTAGATTCAATGAGTAAAGGTGAGCACTCTTCTACTTTTGGTGGAAACCCAATATCATGTGCAGCAGGTGTTGCAGCACTCAAATCAATTACAGAAGATGGTTTAATTGAGAATTCTGAAAAGATGGGAAAAATATTCAGAGAAGGTCTAGAGAAATTAAAAGAAAAACACACCATGATCAGAGAGGTTCGGGGTAAAGGACTCATGATTGGTGTAGAGATGAAGTTTGAAGTCAGAGATATCTTGATGGGGTTAATCAGAGAAGGTGTTCTCATGCTATATTCAGGAAGAAATATCCTAAGAATTCTACCTCCACTAGTAATTACTGAAGAAGATGTAACAAAAGTTTTACATGCTCTAGATATTATACTTACAGAAGAGGAAGAAAAGAGAAATGTTCAAGGATAATGTAGATGAGAAGATTATCGGATATCTCAAAGAAGATTCGAGAGAATCATTTGTAGATATTGGAAAGAAACTAAAGCTTTCTGAATCAGCAGTAAGAAGACGTGTAAAAAATCTTTTAAGAAATGGTACTATCAAGAAATTCACATTAGAATTAGGAGAAGAGAATGCAACTAGTGCAATTGTTTTAGTATCAGTTGATTCAGCAACAGACACATCAAAAGTTTCTCTAAAGCTTGCAAAGCTTGAAGGTGTAAAAACAGTTTATGAGATTACAGGGCAATACGACATCACAACAATAATGAGTGCATCAAGTATTGCAGAAATTAACAATAGTATTGATGCATTAAGAAAGATTCCAGGTGTAGTTGACACCAATACTGTGATTATTCTAAGAAAAGTCATCTAAGACGACTTTCGGTTTAAAAATTTAATTCAAAACTAGTTTAGGATCATTTGTAGCCATTTTCAACGAAACTAGTACGAATATGTTTATATCATCAATTTATGACAACGAATTCTGTAATGAAAGATCCGAATCACTATGCAAACATGTACAACGCATATGAAAAGAATCCAAAAAAGATTAGAGTATTAGACAGTACTCTAAGAGAAGGAGAACAGCATCCAGGTGTTTCATTTACAAACAAACAAAGAATCCAAATTGCATGGATGTTAGATTACTTTGGTGTAGACCAAATTGAAATCTCACCAGTTGTATCAAGTGATCACAAAGAAGCAACAAAAACAATCATCAAACAAGGACTAAAGGCAGACATTGTTTCTCATGGACGTGCACTCAAAGAAGACATTGATGTTTCATTAGATTGTGATGCAAAATGGTGTGCAGCATATCTAGGAATTTCAGATATTCATCTTAAAGATAAACTTCGTATTTCAAGAGAGGATGCAATGGAGAGGGCTGTTGAGACAGTCGAATATGCAAAATCTCACGGACTAAAGATTAGATTTACTGTAGAAGATGGAAGTAGAGCAGAACCAGAATTCTTACTCAAGGTTTGTAAAGCAATCGAAGAAGCAGGTGTTGACAGAATCAGTCTACCTGACACTGTTGGAATATTGCGTCCTATTGGAATGTACAACTTTGTAAAGAAGGTCAGAGATTCAATTGATGTTCCATTAGATGCACATGTTCACAATGACATTGGATTTGCAGTAGCCAATGCATTTTCAGCATGTGATGCAGGAGTGGATCAAATTCATACTACAATTGACGGTATTGGTGAGAGAACAGGAATTCCACCACTTGCAGAAGTTGCAGTTGCATTGACATACTTGTACAAATCACCAAATGATTTCAGATTAGACATGTTACTTGATTTATCTAGATTAATTGAAGAATACACTATAATCAAACCATATGATACAAAACCAATAGTTGGTTC
>JBHITY010000114.1:0-3640 GCA_042138585.1 Candidatus Nitrosopumilus sp. | reverse complement strand
TTCCATCTAGTGCAAAGCTTTTGGAATCGTATGATGTCCACACATCATTCATTTGGATAATTTTCTTTGTTGCAATTGAAGAAAAAGAAGGATTTTCGGTCATCTGAATTTGTTTCATTTTTCAGAATACCTATTTTTATTTGCTATAGTTTGATTTGTCTAGAATCTTCTGATCAAGTCCTGTTAATGCACTGATGAATTCACCGAATTCGCCTATGTGCATTGTAGTCGTAGTTGGAACTAGGGCTTCAGCACCATACAAGTCTGTCAAGATTGAATTGTGCTCATCATAGTTTAGTTTGATAAGACTATCAACTAGTGCGTTCTTGGTGGAGTCTGACATGTCAGCACTTACCATAAACACATGAGATGGTACTGGTCCAATAGTAGTAACTGGACGTAATTTCTTTTGATCCTCTAACTCAAGATACTTTGCAGGTGCAATATCAGAACCAAATGCAACATCAACTTTTCCTTCTAGAAGTAAGGTTAATGCTGCTTTGTAACCACCAGCAAAGGTATAACTTTCAAAGTTGTTTGCTAATGCAGATTCGAGTGCAACGATATCATCACCTTCAATGGTTATGTGACCTTCAGTAACTAGAGTTCCCATTGGTCTAACAAAACCAGAAGAACCAGTCATACTGGTAAATGCAACTTTTTTGCCAACAGTATCTTCAATTGATTGAAGAGAATCATTTTCTGCTAGTGTCCAAACTGTTGCTTGGTAATTCACTTTACCTTTAACAAGTTCTGCCAATACAGCTTCTGCGCCTGTTCTTTCATGGGTAATCCATGCAGGTCCAGTATCCATAAAGGCAGCGTCAATGTGACCAAATCTCATTCCTTCAATAATGGTCTCATAATTTGTTGGAATAACTACTTCAACATCAACACCCAATTCATTTTCTAGGAATTGTTCAAGTGCTTGGGCTTTTGGAGTTAACTCATCAGCCTTTTCAACTGGAATAAATCCAATGGTCAGTGTGTCAACATCGACAGATTTTGAATCAGATGAAACATTGATGATTCCGTTTTCAATAAGGAATGTGATTCCATTTAGAAAAGTTTCATCATCTACAGCGCCTTCTGCCCACCATCCAGCATTGTTCTTAATCCAATCAGGAATAGAACTCTGTGCTTGTGCGGTTTGGCTCAAAGGGATTGTTGCTATGCCAATAGCTACAAATGCAACAATTATCGCCATGGTTGTTTTTCGTTTCATGATTTCTAAAAAAATTAGGAAGAGCTAAATTATTTAAACCGGATTTTCATTCCAAAGAGTAATTCTAAATCTATAGAATGAGAATAACTACAGGCTTGATTTTGGATTATCTGTGTTAGGATAGAGATTCAAACTAGGTTCAAGATTATCTACAGTAATCTCAACTTTACCAATTCTACTTCTGTATTGTTTGATCTTTTTTCCTTCTGGAGAAATAATGTACTTGTCTACTTCAGCTAATGCAAGATCTTCAAGATTTGAGAGGGTTTTGTAAACTGTTGAAAGTGAAATTTTGAGTTCTTCTGCAATCTGTGTTGCATCCTTTGATTCATTTTTAACTGAAAATAATACTGCTCTAGTACAAACATTGCTTAGAGATTCAATAATTTTTTGAGTTATATCAAATTCAGATAATTGAATGATGTTTGGTTTTGACATAAAATCACTTGTTTGGTAATAACGTGAGTACTGGTTCAGGTTTCTTTATAGAGATATCTGCTTTGCTTATTCTACTTCTATAGACCTTGTATTTTCTACCTTTGTCAGATAACATCCATTTTTCAACTTCAATTAGTGTAAGTTCTTCAAGGTCTGCCAGTTTTTTGTATACCGAACTAAGAGGAATTTTCAATTTATCCGATAGTTCTGCAGCAGTGTTTCCTTTTCGAATTATAGAGAATAAGATAGCACGGGATTCAGAATCAGCTAATGCTTCTATCACTTTTTGAGTAATATCGTATTTTTTGAGTTGAGGTAATGTGATTTTTCTAGACATGCAAAATCAAAAATATTCTAGATATATTTAAACGGCATGCTTTTGTTCTCATTCTAGAGATTAAGAATTAGTTATAATGATGAGTCTCTTTTTGAGGGGAAAGTTTTCTCCAAAATAACCCGAGGAGAATTCCAATAGATGCCCAAAATGATGTTACGCCAAGAACAGACATGAATCTAAACTCATTTACTAAATTCATAGGGGCAGTTATTTCATCAGGGTTTTCTGGCATTGCAAAAAACACTGTAGAAATGAAAATTCCATAACCTAAAAGAGCAAAAAGTTTTTTGTTGTTTTTTAGTTTCTTTGATAATTGGTAAAAACCAACCGCACCAAATCCTGAAATTGCAATAAATGACAAATATAGAATTGCCCTAAGTACAACTGTTTCACCATCCCCTACTGTTGGAGGGTTTGCAGGGTATTTCAAAAATGGAATTATGTAAAGAGTAAGCCACATGATGCCAGCTAAGATTAGTGATTTTTTGACATCATTGTTTCCAGGTAATGCATTTCTAGAAAATGCAAAAACTATCCCAAATAATGCACCAACAGAAGTTCCTAAAATGACACCTGCAAGAATCTGTCCACTTTTCTGCCAGGTTCTATATCCTTCATATTCAACCCAAAACTCTGGAGTGTCTTCTTCTTCGCCGGATGCAAACATGTTTTTGTTTTCAATTCCTATTGCTTGATCAAGATAAGGTTCAACAATTGCAAAGTTAACTGTGCCGTGGATTAATCCAGCAAACGCACCTGAAATTAAAACAATTATGATAAAAAGAGACGTTTTCATGATAAGGAGCCTCTAATGGCATGGAAAACCAGCGGCGTGTCTCATATCATGAGTAAGTTCATGGATATACAAATCAGTGAATGCTTGCTCACCATAAACTAGACTGAAAATATGTCCTTGATCAAATCCCACAACAAATAATCCTGCTGCAAAGATGATACCTAATGCAATTATTGCTAATTTGGGTACTTGTGATTTAGACACATTAATTTGTCTTGTTTCAGACATGACGTTAGCACCAGCTGAATCTATTTAAGCTCTTGGATGATTTATCCAATTAATAAAGAAATAGGTATGACGATCAATAAAAAAAATATTCAGACATTACAAAATATTGTTTCAAGAAAGGGTTCAAGTAAGGTACTCACATTTAGCATTCCCCACATATTCAAGGCTCTTCAATTATTATCTGAAGAAAAATTTGTTAGTAGAGCAACATTTGGAAAAGAGATCCATTTGGGTGAAGGAGCTGTAAAGACCTTGATATCGCACCTAAAAGAAGCAAAGATGATAAAATCAACAAGATCAGGTAATTTTCTAACAGATAAAGGAAAAAAACTCACATCAGAGTTACAAAAAATTATTCCAAATGAATGTAAAATTGAAAAAAATAGTCTGACCCCTAGTAAAAACAATCATGCAATAATTTTGAAAAAATATTCATCAGTAATAAAAACAGGACTAGAACAAAGAGATTATGCGATTATGTATGGCTCATCTGGATGTACTACATTAGCTTTTAAAAACAATAGATTTGTTTTCCCAGGAGAAGACAAAGACTGTTTAAGTAAAAATAAAAAAATAAAGAAAACACTTTTGGAAAAATTAGATCCATCAGAAGGTG
>JBHITY010000113.1:0-3647 GCA_042138585.1 Candidatus Nitrosopumilus sp. | reverse complement strand
AGCATCATGGAAAATTATAGTTCCTTTACTGAAGATCTATTAACTTTGAATTCCGATACAAGATATGAGATACGAAGAATTTGATTTCATCGAATGTTATGATGACGATGATTATGACTTTGATGACGATTAGTAAGTTTTCTTAACTAATCGCTAATTTCATGGAATAGTTCCTCTATGAGTTTGATCCTCTCTTCTAATCTAATGAATTCTTCATCACTTTCTCCTAACAGAGTGTGATTTGGAACTTTATCCATATCATAATGTATGATTTTAATTTTAAAAACAATCTATGAATTTCCCATATTTGGGAATTGTTGATTTCTTAATGACTAGTTTATACTGAGGATTCCTAAAAAATTAGATTAGTTATCACTTCTGGTAATGTCCACCTTATTTTTAAGAACAAAATTCTGAATCATTTTCAATGAAAATAGAATACTCTGCTTTGTTCCTAGTTGCTATTGTTTTATCAATGGCAGTTGTTGTTCAAATCGATTTCATCGAGTCCGCTGATGCTGTAAAAGCAAAAGGGACAAAAAGTATGAAATATGGAATGGATACCAAACACAAAGTTTGTGGGGATCGACTATGTACCCCTGAAGATTTTACATCTACAGGTGAACGTAAACCCCTACCTGAATTGAGTGATTCTTCCTTAACCTCTCATATGGCCATGGCCAAAATGGAGCGCTTATTTGATCTTCATAGAATGCAACTCTCATCAGAATGGAATTCCATGACTGATTCAGAAAAATCTCACATGATGAAGATGTTCGATAGAATGTATGAAATGATGCAATCTATGAGTTTCAAAGATCATATCAAACACATGCAAAAGATGATGGGTGATCAATATCATCACGGATGCAATTGTGGTCCTGACGGATGTGATTGTCCAGGATGCGCATGTGATGAAAACGGTAGTTGCTCCTGTGGAGATGGAATGCATGGATGCTCCTGTGGAGATGGAATGCATGGATGCTCCTGTGGAGATGGCTCTATGACATGTGAAGCAGGTCAAGAAGGATGTACATGTTCAGATGATGGAGTTTGTAATTGTGGAGAAGGATGCAATTGTGCATCTTGCCATTAATGAAATAATTCCAAAAGTCTAATCTCTTTTTCTTTTATTTTCTAGGTCTCTTACGAGGATTTTTTTCATAGTACTTTTCAACATTCTCATTCCACTCTTTGTTTTCTGGCAAGCGAGAACGAGGATGTGGCAATTTACCTTTCTTTGATAGAATATCACTATGTTTTTCATAAAATGTATCAATTTCTCCAATTAACACATCAAGAAACTTTGATGCATCTGTGGCTTCTTGACTTTTTGGGTCTCTGTGTGTTAATATTGAATTTGCAAGCGTGTCTACTTTGGCTGTTTTTATCTTGTATTCATAACGAACTCTATTTTCAAAGGTAATCATTTGGCTTGATTATGATTTACTAGTGTATATTCATTTCATTTTTAGAATAATTGAATGCTTGATTTTTACCTGCTAGTTTAAATTCCTAAAATTCATAAAAAATTCATGTCTGAAAAATCTCAAAATAATGATTTTGAATTACTTGAAAAAATCAATCAAAAATATTTTCTCGAAATAGAACAAAATGTCCCTCACATTCAGCAAACTTTGTTTGATTTACAAAACGAGTATTACAAATTATGGAAAAATAATATAAATTCACTACTTGCTCTTCAAAAAGAATTTTTCGATAAATCTGGATTTGATTACTCATTTCCTGAAACTGCAAAAGAAATAATTGAAAACATGTCTGAGGAGACAATAAAATTCCGTTCACTCATACATAAAATGATCATTACAAGTATCGAACAAAACAAAAACTATGCAAAAACATTGAATGATAATTCAAACACTTTTGTTGATTTGAATAAAAAGATCATTGAAAACTGGGTTTCTATGTTCAAAACAAATCAAAACCCTTGATTTGAATAATTACATCAACGGTTAGTCTAGATTTTGGCTAGAATCTTTTTCTTTGTATCTTGAAACTCTTTGGCAGTGATTAGTCCTTGTTTTTTCAATCGTCCTAACTTTTCTAACTCTTCAAGATGTTTTTGAGTAGATGTCTTTAGTCTCTTTGAAATTCTTTTTTTAACAGTACCTGATTTTGCCGTTTTTTTGAGCTTAGTAGTAATTTTTGCTTTCTTTTTTGAAATTGCTTGGCTGATTTCAAATCCTCTCTTTTTTGCATGTTTGATGATTTCCTCAGATTTTTGTTTAGTTACATCATCTACAAGTTTTCGTTTTTTTGCCATTTTTCCCAATTCTTGGGTTTTTTTGCGTGCTAATCTACTCTGATATTTCAGATCCTTGATGATCTCATTTTTTGACTTTTTCTTGAATCGTCTTGTGTATTCCTCAATTACTAGGATTGGAAATGGACTGTATTCTACATCTAGGTAGTATTTGATTATAGTATCATCTGGTAGTTTTTGTAGATATTCCTTGATTGATTTTTCAGATTTTAGCATCATAATTTTTTCTTAAATCATTCTCTTAAAAAGATTGATTTTAAAATCATATTTTGAACCTGTTTTCTTGATATTCTTCATCATAAATTTTCTTTATCTTGTTTTCTTCAAATAATTCGTTGAGTATGTTGTCAATTTCTTCTTCTGGCATTCCAAATCTTCTATGAATATGTCGTGTTGCAGTTGTTTCATTAATTTCTGATCTATTTTTGATAAATACCAAAATTGTTTCTTTGACGTTTTCATTCACAATTATTTGTAATTAGAATATTATTTTAAAATTAGTATCCAGAAATTAACGTACATTCCATAGAACAAACTCTAGAGTTTGAATTAAGATTTTTTCCACAAACTTTACAATTTTTTTCCATGATGTATGATTGTAAAAATTTCTATTAAACGCTTTGAAAATTAGTCTCTTCTAATTAGTTCATACTAATTAGCACTCCCTAATTAGCACTCCCTAATTAGTCTGTTCTAATTTTATTATGGTTTAAATTTAATTTTTACAAACATCAATTATGAAAGATACATCCTGTCGAAAATGTGGGGAACAATTGTATGTTTGTAAAAAATGTGATGTGTGTTTCAAACCAAATCAGTTCACATGTGGAAAAGTTGGTCACACCACAGATGAAGAAATTCATACAGAATGTATGTTAATGGACATGGATCACACCATTCTTTCAAACTAGGCTCAAAATTTTATCTGAATGCCACAATTTCTATTCGTTCCAAATTGGTTGTGATTTTAACCATGCAATCAAGTCTCTGTATAATCTACTTTTGTGCATGTTCAAAACTCCAATTTCAAGATTAGTTGACGACTTTACTGTCTTTGAATAATTTTCATATTTCGCAAAGATGATCTTATCCAAATACATCTCATTTTGCATCTCTTTTTTTGCCAATTCTTCTGATTCAGTCATAGCAAAACTTGCAAATAATACGCCATCCACCCAATACGCATTGGCAGATTCTAAAGATGACATCATACCAATAAGATCGTCTAAATCAAGCTTGACCATATCTCGAACGTATATCTTGTCATATGGTTTGTGAATGAATTCAGTCATACCTAACATTCAGATGATAGTTTAATGAGTATTTGGAAATTTTATAACTAGTTTTCAATAAATTGATTCAT
>JBHITY010000112.1:0-3670 GCA_042138585.1 Candidatus Nitrosopumilus sp. | reverse complement strand
TCTTTGGTTTTTATTACCACTTTTTAAAATTGGAGCTATTGTCTGAAGATGAAAAACCTGTAAAACTAACAAAGAAAGAAATTTTTCTTAGAGGAAGCATTATTGCATTAATTACTACTGTTCCATCTCTAATTGTATTTGTGCTAGTTTGGTTTTTGCTTGATAATGTAATGATTGGAGCAATATCAGGTGCTATTGTTCACTTTGTTGCAATGGGATTCTCGCTAAAGATATCAAAAAAACTTCTAGTCAAAAAATGACATGGGATCATGTTTTATTGTGTTAAAATGGTTGAAAAATTATGGATTCAAAGATTGAAAGCGATCTGATTTCGGAAATCCATCTAAATCCCATTCAAACCAAGGTATACTTGCTTGTAACCTGTTACGGAAAAATGTCTCCTCAGACAATTTCAGAAAAACTAAAAATTCCAATAGATGATGCACAGACTGCATCAAAAGATCTTATGAATCTGGGCGCATTCATTGATATCTCTGAAACTGAATATGAGGCAATGCATCCTAGATTTACCGTAGTTAACATGTACAGACGAATGTGTGAGCGAGAAAATATTGAGTTTAAACGAAACAAGATTGTTGATAGTATAGGTGTCCTTTTGGAGAAACCCTATGACGATGCAAGAACTAAATAATACTACGATTTTTGAAGACCATTGACTATTGATACTGAAACTTGTAAACATCAGCCAGTTTACTTTGGTGTAGTTAACATCAACATTGATGAGAGAACAATTGGCTCAGTTGATGTCTGGCGATGTGGAGTTTGCAAGAAGAGATTCTGTGAAGAAAAGCAACTTGGAATCGAAGAATTGGCTGATCTTGTCGGAATGCCAAAAATTGATCCAGATGCAAAATGGGGAGTCACAGTATGTAAATTGCAACAGGGAAAATACAAGTGGAAACTAGTAAAATTAAAAGAAAATGGAGAAATCAAGCACGAATGCCTTGATGAACAGATTATCCCTCTAACAGTAAAAGATTACAAAGTTGAAGATGACAAACACTGGAGCTTCTTGATTGATGATAATGTCAACAAAGCAGTTGAAATCTAATTTTTAAAAATGGAAATCAAAGTTCACATAAATGATATTCATGGCAGTCAGATGGCAGCCAAGATTAATGGAAAATTTACTGTTGATGAGCATGAATTTCATTTTACTGCAATAGCTTTTGGAAGAATAGGTGGACAAAACGTTGGAGCAAAATTATCCAAAGTAACTGAAAAAGAATTAGAAAAACTAGGCTATGATGTTGATGAAGTGATTATGGAATTGCAAAGAAATCTACTTCAAGGTGACATGTCATTGCCTGAAGGACTCAAAAAAGAGTCATTTGTTGATGATTAGAATTCTGCTTCTTCTAGTGCTTTAGCACATGAACAACTTCGGTCTTTAGGAATTTTTTCGATTAACTCTGTTAGTATCTTCTTTGTTCCCTCAACATTTTTTGATAGTGTCTCTAAAACTTCTTTTGCAGTAACTGGTTTTTCTGCCCAAACATCATAGTCAGTAACAGTTGATATTGATGCATAGCAAATCTGTGCTTCTCTTGCTAGTTGACATTCTGGAACCAGAGTCATTCCAATAATATCTGCACCAGTTGTTCTGTAGAATTTAGATTCTGCTTTAGTAGAAAATCTAGGACCTTCAATGCAGACATATGTACAGTCTTTGTGGATATGCATTCCAAGTCCATCTGTGACTTGAGTAATTGATGATTGCAATTCTGGACAGAATGGATCAGCTACTGAAATATGAATAACTCTTCCATCTTCAGAAAATGAACCATCTCTTGATTTTGTAAAATCTATAAACTGATTTGGTAATACAAAGTGTCCTGGTGCAAGTTCCTCTTTTAGGCTACCAACAGCTGAAGGTGCAATGATTCTTGTAACTCCAAGTTCCTTGAAAGCCCAAATGTTTGCTTTAAAATTAATCATATGTGGTGGAATGGTGTGTTTTTTTCCATGTCTTGGCAAAAATGCAATCTTTCTTCCCTTGAATGTTCCAACAGTGATAGTATCTGATGGTTTTCCGTATGGTGTATCAATATCTACTTCTTTTGCATCCTGGAGTAATCCTGAATCATAAATTCCAGTACCTCCAAAAATTCCAATCTCTACGTCTTTTTCCATTAATACTTCACCAATGATTTGCAATCATAATTGCTTATTCCTTTCATTCCATTAAGATCTACTAGTTCTATGATAAATGCAAAGCCAACAATCTTTCCGCCTACTTTTTCAATTAGTTTTGCTGATGCCTTTGCAGTTCCGCCTGTAGCAAGCAGATCATCACAAATTAGAACTCTCTGTCCTTCTTTGATGATATCCTTTTGAATCTCTATGGTATCTTTTCCATATTCAATTGTGTATGAGATTTTTGTTGTCTTTCCAGGTAGTTTTCCAGCCTTTCTTATCATAATCATTCCCTTGTTGTATCTTGATGCTAGAATACATGCTAGAATGAATCCTCTTGATTCAATTCCTGCAAATAAATCAATATTTTTTGGATGAAAATATTTTGAAAACTCGTCAGCAATTGATTCCATTGCTGATGGATCTTTTAGGATTGGACTAAAGTCTCTAAATAAAATTCCTTTTTTAGGAAAATTTGGATATTCTGCAATTTTCTCTTTTAGATTCATGTTTGTGGCTAAATTTAGGTGAAATAAAATTGTTTGAGATTACTCTGGTATCTCAAATGTAGATTCGCCTGAAGTGAATGCATCAGATACTTTGATTGTATAAGTTCCTGGCTCCGTCTCTTTAGGAATAATCCATGGTTGGTTAATTTCTCCTCCTGATGATGCAACAAATTCTAGTGAATCAATAATTTCTCCGTCAGCTGAAACTATATCAATTTGAACTGTTTGACTGACACCAACTATCTTGATTTGCATTGAATCTCCAACACCTGGAATATTGATTCCTTCCTCAACAGTTATTTGAATTCCTTCTGTTACGGTTGCAATCACTTCAACTTTTATTGTATCAAAGTTTGCACCACTTTTTGCATTGATTGTCCACATGCCACCTTTTCCATCTGATGGAATTCTAAATGTACCTTCAGAAATCTTTCCCTCTTTATTTGAAAATGTGTCTTTTTCTTTGACGATATTTCCATCAGGATCTGCTAAAGATATTGTTAACAACACATTTGCCCCTGTGTCACCCAAAATTAAGATGGAATCACCAGGTGCATAATCTAATTTTGTGGTATTGATTTCGATATCTCCTGAACCTGTTTGAAGTCCTACGGCGAAAATCTCAGTACTTTGCGCACTTCCTTTACTAACTACTGCTGAATATACGCCTGATGCATATCCCGATAAATCAAGTAGGTATTCTGAGGTTCCATCACCGCCCAAAGTAATTGAGATGGATTCTCCCTTTGGTTTGTCAGATGGGTCTATGATTAACAAACTAACAATTTCTGAAGATTTTCCAGTAAGTGAAATTACTGCTGTATCTCCTGCACTATAGTTAAGTTCATCAAACTCCAAGTTTACTGGAATTGAAGGTAACTGTCCCAATCCTGCAAATATGAATTCCGTGTCCTTTTCTTGAGTAGCAATTAGAGTGTATGTTCCTTTAGATGATGATTGTAGTGTGGTATATTCAAATTCTACAAATCCTGATTCATCTAACT
>JBHITY010000111.1:0-3697 GCA_042138585.1 Candidatus Nitrosopumilus sp. | reverse complement strand
CGCCAGGATTTTCATTTCTATGAGGTTCATGTCTCTTTTCAAAAACACTTTTGCATTCTTCAAAACTGGATTTGTCCCCTGATACCATCATGACTAAATCCCCTGTAATAGCTACATTGGGGCCTCCCATAACTGGAATATCTAATTTTTTTATGTTAAATTCTTGGAATTTTTCTGAAATCTTTTTGGACTCTGAGGGGTCTATGGTACTCATATCTGCAACAATTATTCCATCATTATTGCCATTGATAATTCCATTTTCTCCAAATGATACTTGTTTTACTGCATCTGCATCCTTTACTACAATAATTAACAACTCTGATTTTTGTGCAACTTCTTTTGGAGAATCTACAACACTGGCGCCTTTTTCTTTTGCCTGAATTGTTTTGTCTTTGTTTCTATTGAATACTGTAACTTCAAATCCTGAATCTAACAAATGTAATGCAACTGCATTTCCTAGCATTCCTAATCCTACAATTCCTATCTTTTTCATATTCTAATGGCGCTCCTCTGCTTCAATTTCCCAATGACCACTTCCAAATCTCGTTGCTGCAAATTTTATCTGACCAATTGTTTTTTCTCCCTTTTTCACTTTTGCAAAATCAAATTTTTTCATACTGAATACCTTGTCTTTTGGTTTGTATCCTCCTTCGATAACTTTTACTTTGAATCTCTTACTTGCTTTGATTATCATTTTTCTTGCAACTTGAACATCTCCAATCCATGAAAACATTTCATAATCTCCAAAATTTGTTGTAGATACGGTGTATCCGTATAATCTTGCTTCCAATTTAATTTTCTGAGACTTTGCATGTTCATTTAACCATGCAACCACTTCTTCACCATGGCCTTTCTCTACTCCAAACGTTTCTGAGTCACTCATCTACAAAAACCACAATATTGAACCATAATAATCATTTTCGACAATTGTTAAACTAAAATATTGACTTGACTCAAAAAATTCATGCTTACAGTTGACTGTACTGATGTAATTTCTATCCAGCATGAGCTTGTAGTCTACGTGTCAGATCAAGTAGCAGCAATTCCTACTCTAAAAAACAATCAATTCACTTTATCGACTTTGGAAGATGATGAGGTGATTGACACAAACACTGTAATCATGGCAATCAAGGAATTTTTGGATTCCATTGGTGAAGGTAGAAATTTTGCAGTTATTGGAAATAATAACATGGTCAGTATAACTTCTGTATCTGGTAAAGTTATAGAAAGAGAACCTCTTCGTCCTCAAGAAATGTTTTCATGTTCTCATTGTGGTTTTGTAACTCAGTATCAAGTTGAACTAGAGACTCATATGAGAATTCATTATCTCTGAATCTTTTTAAAAATTCTGGGTATTGTATTTTTTTTAATTTCTGGAATTTCTATTGCCATTGCAAAATTGTAATGTGGAAATCTTTTCTTGTATTCAGAAATGTAACTTAGTGCCACATTATGTGTTTTAAAATCAACTCTTACTCCATCTAGTTTAACTTCATTGCCAAAAATATCATAGACTACTATTGAATGTCTGTCTGGTTTTACATAGAATTTCGTGCTACAATACCATGCAATTCCTAATATGACAACAAAAAATCCTGTCACAAATTTGTCCAGAATTTTTCTCATATGTTGATTTTCAACAGGATCTTTATAAGCACTAATTCCTCTAATTTGTTATGGATAAACCCTCAAGAAATAATGTCTCAAAGGTTTATTGCGAAAAATGTGATCTAATTTTTGAATCTAGAGATCGATTTGAAAAACATCTTGATAGTCATTCTGGCGTTCAGTGTGAAGTTTGTCCAATTGATACCGCAATTGCAAAATTTACTAGTTTGTTTAAACGAAAATCTTCTAAAAACTTGGAATAAGTTTTTTTAACTCATTTCATTTCTTTTGAACATGAACAAAAAAGGCGTGATTATAGGCGT
This sequence comes from Candidatus Nitrosopumilus sp., assembly GCA_042138585.1. Lineage (GTDB taxonomy): Archaea > Thermoproteota > Nitrososphaeria > Nitrososphaerales > Nitrosopumilaceae > Nitrosopumilus. Next base: position 1,766 of record JBHITY010000111.1, on the reverse strand, counting down.
CGTTGCTATTGCAATTATTGCAGGTGTGGTTGCATCTTTATCTTCTACTCCTGCTGAAACTCTAAATCTAGACATGAGTAGAACTCATGGAACAATATCCACTGCAATGGGCTCTCCAATCTTGGGTGATCCCAATGCTCCTATAACAATTGTTGAATTTGGTGATTACCAATGTCATCAGTGCTACAATTGGTTTCATAACACAAAGCCATCTATCACCCGTGATTATATTGACACTGGAAAAGTGAATTTGATTTTTGTTGATATGGCCTTTTTGGGTAGAGATTCTAGTCCTGCTGCTCAAGCCACTTACTGTGCTGAAGACCAAGGAAAGTACTGGGAATACCATGATATGTTGTATAATGCACAAGAAGACAAAATCGATGGCGGATGGGCTAACAATGAACGACTAAAGGCTTTTGCATTTTCAATGGGATTAGATATGGATTTGTTTGAAAGTTGTCTAGACTCTGGAAAATATTCTAAACGTGTTCAATACAATACTCAACAAGCAAGAGATCATGATGTACGAGGAACTCCTGGATTCTTTATTGTAGCCTCTGATGGACAATTGCAAATTGCTGGAGCACAACCATTTTCAGTCTTTAAACAAGTTCTGGACCAATTGGTATAGATGACAAACACCATCAAATTTGTTTTTTCAAATCCAAAATACATTGCACTCTCTTTAACAATATTCATCCCAATGCTTGTTGGGTTATTGATATTATCTGAGTATATTTTCTTAGAACCTTATGTTGTAAGTCATCTTCCTCGTGGCACTGAGTTGGGATTTTCACTTATTGTAATTATTTCGGCATTGTCTGCCCTAGTTCTTCCAATGAATGTTTTTAGAATTAATGTGTTGAAAGGCTCAACACGAAAAATGGGTGGTGGAATTATCGGTTCTTTTGTTGGTGCAGTAGCTGGAGCATGTAGTTGCGGACCTATTGGTTTTGCAGTGATCTCAACATTTGGTTCTGTTGGGGCAACAGCAACTGCATTTTTGACAAATTATGAAATTCCTCTTAGAATTATTGCTATTGCTGTATTGGTTATTACTTATTTTACAACTGTAAAATCTCTCAAAACTGAATGCAAACTCGATCTTTGATTTTGATTCACTAGAAATTACCATTTAGGCAAACGTTTTCGACCTTTGGATGTATCTTGAAGTCTGATGGATTACCTGTGTGACATTCATTTATGTTCCAATTAGGCCAAGTAGGAGAGATCCAGACGCTGACGAAATCGAAGATGCTGAAGATTAGCATCTTTTTCCATTTGATTATGAATAAATGAATTTAGAGAATTTTCAAAGTCGAGCTATTTATTTGCCTTTTTCAAGTTTAACGTAATGCAAAATTTGAATTTGATTGCTGGAATTTTGATAATTGCCAGTCCAATTCTATTTTCAATGATCGCATACCCTGATTCTGTAGCTTGGAGTTGGAATGAAGGAAGAGGTGGATATCTCTTTGCACTAGTCTTTGTGGTAGCTGAGCTTATTGGTCTAAAGATTGTAATTTCAAAAAAGCGATTACTCGCAGTGATTCCTATTTCATTACTAACTATCTCTTATCTGATATCCTTAGAGTATGGTCTAAGAGATTACATTATCGCATCTGCTGAACAATTTGACGTACAGTTAATCTATTCTTGGACATGGATGTGGGACTTTGTTGTTATGGCAATATTTGTTGTAGTTGCGTTGTCTATATTCTTTGGAAAGAGATGGATTAGAATTGCCCCTGCAGGACCTATCT
>JBHITY010000110.1:0-3698 GCA_042138585.1 Candidatus Nitrosopumilus sp. | reverse complement strand
TTCTAGTTTCTGGGGTGATGTTTGATAGGATACCAATATCAAAACCTTGTTTTTTCATAGAATGTGCAAGATTGAGTACATTGTAATTTAGCATAGATCTTTTTTGAAATGTCTGAGAAATTATCTCAGGGTTAATCTTCTTTCCTTTAATTATTTTCTACCAGAATTGTTTTTCAGAAATTTTTCCTACAAATAATTCAGAAATATTTGCATTAAACCCCTCTTTGATTTTTTCAAATGGAATGTCAATTTCCTGAGATATCTCATCGAAGAGCCACTTATCTTTCCATTGAAGCAATACTCCTCCAACATCAAATAGAATAACATTCTTCATTTAGGAATAATTTTTTCTCATATCAAATAAGTAATATCATAAAATATTGTCATTACCACTAGAAAAATGTCTTAAGCTCTTGATGCTAGATATTTTCTAAGGTTTGGCTTTCCATCAAAGCAGGTCTGACATATTCCATTAATTTTGCTTGCATTTGTTGTATATCTTCTACAAAAACAGCACTCAAATTTACCCATATTGGAAGATGGTTTTTTTGATATTTATTAAAATACACAAAAATTTGCTAGTGGTAATAATGTGGATTAATTAGAATAAATCAAGCGTCTGGGAGATACTTGGTACCTGTCACTTTTTCATATTCATCCATCAGTCCCATTAGTTCTCTTTCGCAGTTTTCAGTAGGATTAAAATTTTCATCTGTGATTTGCATGTATCCTTCTGTTGCCATTATTCCGAAACATTGCTGCACCTTAGATTCAATAATTGCTCTTAATCCCGATTCAGTTGGAGTGTAAAATGCACCAACTAATACAAATGATACAATAACTGCAAGAATAATAATTGCGACTATTATCACTCCTACAAATACTTTCATAGAATTCTCTGCAACTAGACCAATCTTAAGGTTATTGGAGTTTATTAGAAAAGAGGAACTACAAAGTATTGATGCACTCACAGGCAATTAGAGTTCTAAAAAAAGATCCAAAGATGAAAAAGATTGTAGAGGCAGTAGGCCCCTGCACCATAAGGACTATCCCAGATCCATTTGAGGCAATTATTGATGCAATCATCACACAGCAAATATCCGACAGTGCAGGAAAAGCAATTTCAAAAAGATTCAGGGATTTGTTTGGAGAAGAATTTCCAAAACCATTTCAAGTAGTAAAGTTTTCAAACTCAAAACTAAAGTCAGCAGGACTCTCAAAGATGAAGGCAGATTATATTTTAGATATTTCAAAAAAGGTAATCAAAGGTGAGTTGAATTTTGATTCTTTTGTAGAAATGACTGATGAGGAGGTAATAGAGGATCTAATCAAAATTCGAGGAATTGGCAGGTGGACTGCAGAGATGTACTTGATTTTTGGGCTTGGTCGTATGGATGTTTTTCCTTTGGGCGATCTTGGACTTGTAAATGGAATAAAGAAATTGTATAATCTAGATGATCCCCCCATAGAAAAGATTGAAAAGATTGGAAAAAAGTGGACTCCATACAGAACTATTGGGACTTGGTACATCTGGAGAGGCGTAAAAAATTTTCAATACGTCTAGTTGGCATTAGAAGAAAAATTCTAGGTCTTTTAAATAAAATCAAACACAATTTTTTTCATGAGCTACAATGACATATCTGACATGTTCTCAGAGTATTCCAAAGGTAATTCAAAAAACTGTAAGCACCTAAAAGAGTTGTTTGAGCAAGCAATAATTCAGATGGTTGAAGAGGAGATAATTGAGGTTGCCCCCATGACAATCAAAAAATCAAAGAAAAAGACTCTAAAATAGTTCCCATTTTTGATAGAAACACATTTCCTTAAATTCTATATTTTTCAAATCAAACTATGACTTGGGTCCCATTTTTTAAAGTTGCCTCAAAAGACTTTGATGCTGATTTAAAATCACTAAAAACAATCTTTTCTCAATTTGAAAAGCAGATTCATCATAAAGATGGCTATAGATTTAGTTCAGAGGCACAATTTGCTATGGGTTGGTGGTTTTATACAATATATGTTAAGATAGGATTTGTTAAAGAACTTGTTCAACATAATCATAGGATTGATAATAAAGTAAAAGATGAAAGAACAATTCTAAAAATTGTTCAAAACTACCTAAAGAGTCAAAAGAGTTCTGCTAAATTAAAGTTTCATGGAGAAAAACCAATTTTTTCTAGTTACTGGTCTTGGCTAATGAGATAGAAAACAAAATCAAAAGATGATTCACTCAGATGAGGAATCATCATCCTGTAGTCAGATAAACATTACCCAACCGACTAACACACTAAGAACTCCAATGAAGATGTAGGTGTTAAGATCTCTTTTCTTTTGGATTTGTTGGCTCATGACATAATATGGTCTTCGAGACATATAAAGAACCTGCAGATAAAATCAGTTTGGCACTAGAAGGCATAATTATTACTAGAAAAAAATTTCATATATTTTCTTAACATTTAGTTTTAATTTTAAAAATAAGTTGGCACTATAAAAAATTTTTATCCCTAGATAAATATCAAAAATTTCAATTGAGTTTATGAAAGCTGAAATTTTTATCATAGGTGCTGGTGTAGGGGGTCTTACAACCGGCGCATTACTTGCAAATGAGGGCAAAACTGTTCATATTCTTGAAAAATCTTCTAAATTAGGAGGTAGAACTGCTTCAATGGTTTACAAAAACCACATTCTAGATAATGGCTTTCACATTATGCCATTTTACAAAAAATCTGCTATCTTTAGTGTATTAAAAAAAATTGGCATCGACTCTAGGTTGAAACTAGCAAAGGTAGATCATATTGCATTCCATTCTGATACAGGTTTTCACAAGTATCCAAAAGGGATGGGTGATCTACTTCAGCTTTCTTTAATCCCATTCAAAAGTAGAATACGTCTACTCAAATTATTACTTCCAATGGCTTTTACATCCATTGAAAAAACTGAAGAGTGGGATGAAAAATCACTTACTGAAATTACCGAAAAACTTGACCCAGATACAAAAGCATTTTTTGAGGCAGTATGCATGCTGGCATTTGCAGATACAGCTGATCACATTTCCTTAGGTGAATTTGCAAGAACAATTATCCGTGCAAATCCATTCAAAGGGGGAACCAGCGAATTTGCATATCCTGATGACGGTGGATACGATTCAATTTCAAAAGTTCTATCTGATTACATTGTAGAAAAAAATGGCACAGTCGAAACTAAACAGAAAGTCAAAAAAATTGTTATTGAAAATTCAAAAGTTGTTGGCATAGTTTTAGAAAACATTCAAGGCGATGATAAATTTATTTCTACTAACTGTGTTGTTGTTTCATACCCTGCATATATGGCATTAAATCAGTTATTTGATGAGAATGCTATTGATAGGGATTTTGTAGAAAAAATTAATCGTCTAGATAAAAAAACTGCTGTAGTTGAAGTACATTTTGCATTAGATTCAAAAATTGATAATCGCCAAGTGGTTTTCCCTGTTGGTGATCATTATACTACTAAAGGCATATTTTTCATCTCAAATATTACTCCGTCTGTTTCCCCTCCCGGAGAACACTTGATTATTGCAGGTACTCCTGTAGAGCCATCTGTAGCAGATGATCCTAAAAAAATTAAAGAAATTGTTCAAATGATGAAAAAAGAAATTTCTTCAATTTATCCTGATTTCACCCCTTCATTGCTTTGGGAGCGACCAATGGCTTGGAAAT
>JBHITY010000109.1:0-3749 GCA_042138585.1 Candidatus Nitrosopumilus sp. | reverse complement strand
TTGTACAATGTACAAACTGTGGACAGACAGTTCCAAAAGACAAGGCAAAAAAAGTTACATCTAGATTAAACCTAGTCGAACATACATTAGCAAAAGAACTACGTGCACAAGGAGCATACATTGCATCACCTACAGTTCTAAAATGGTACTGTATTTCATGTGCAATTCACTTTAAGATTCTAAAAATCAGATCTGCGGATAATAGAAGAAAACGTGGAAAACTACGATAGACTTATTCTTGAATGTTTTTTGCAGTAACAATCATTCTTTGAATTAGAGTTATTGCCGCAATTATTACTACAATGATTACTGCAATCTCCATAAATCCAATAATTCCGATAATTGCAATTACAAGTAATCTTTCTGCACGCTCACCAATTCCCACACCTTGCAATTTTACATTAATGGCATCAGACTTTGCTCTTGCATAGCTTACCAATAGTGACAAAGTTATTGCAAGTAGTACCATGTATGGTTCAGCATAACCTCCAACTAGAATTCCCAAAAATATTGCAGTCTCTGCAATTTTATCAAACATTGAATCAAGATATGACCCCTTTTGAGATGTTTTACCAGTTACACGTGCAACTTGACCATCTACCATATCAAAGAATCCTGAAACAAGTAACAAGATACCACCGATAATTAATCCAAATTCAATTCCTAGTCCATACACTATTGCAGACAGAAATGCAACACCTAAACCAACTGCAGTCCAGAAATTAGGAGACAGTCCTGTAGATGCAAATCCTTTACCAATCTTTTCAAGTGTAGGCTTGAGGGTATCTCGGAGATTGTTTAACACGTGATAACCCCAACAGTACTAGCTAATAAAGTGAATAGGAGTAAAAACTAGGCAAATCAGGGTCAATAATTTGAGATTTATTGATTCTGAGACAGGTTAATGGCAATTAGAGTAGACATTATTTTTGCTGCAAGTGATGCAGTTGCGCCATTATCATGGTATGGATTTAGTTCAACAATATCAGCTCCAATTACTTTGGTTTCTTGAAGAGAATAAATCATGTCAAACAATTCTCTAGAAGTTATTCCAACTGCTTCAGGGTTTCCAACACCTGGAGCATATGCAGGGTCTAGAACATCAAGATCAAAACTAGAATACATTGTGTCAAAAGTTGAAACATGATCTTTTAGTAGCTGAGGGCCTTTTCCATCACGAATCTCTTTATCAGAAATGGTCTTGATTTTATGTTCAGTAAGAAATTCTAATTCTTCTTTAACAAATGCACGTGCTCCAACATGAAGAATATTATCAGCGCCCCTCTCTTCAACAACACGTCTAAGATATGATGCATGACTTAGTTTGATGTCAGCAAACTCATCTCTCAAGTCATAGTGTGCATCAAAAACAACATAACCAGTATCTTTTGGAAAACTAGTATATGTTCCATATGTGATGGAGTGTTCTCCACCTAAGATGAACAATTGTCTTTGTTTTGCAACAAGTTCAGTTGTTATTTTTTTTACCATATCAATCATCTCTGATGCAACAACAGTATGACGAGTATTTCCTAAATCCTCAATGTTTACAGTCTCTAAATCTACTGAAAGTTGGGGATGAAATATCTCAATGTTGTTAAATGAATCTCTAATTGCATCAGGACCAAATCTGCAACCAGGTTTGTAAGAATGAGTTGCATCAAAAGGAATTCCAAATACGGTTGCTACAGGTTCGGAATCATCATCAGATGCTGTGATCATTGGATTTTTGTTCATGTATAAATCAAGAAAACTCATAGGCTACACCATTAGTTGGGGTCTCTTTGAGAGATGTTGAGATTGATTAATGCCAGTAAATGGTTTGTCTAAAGTCTGCTCGCGGATTTCATTCATAAAATCATCAAAGGAGACTTCTCTTACATTTCCTGTTTGTCTGTCACGAATACTGAGATTCTCAGAACTAGCTTCCTTTTCTCCAATTACCAGAATGTATTGAATCCATTCCTTTTCAGCTTCACGGATTCTTTTGCCAATGCTTTCGTTTCTATCGTCAATATCAACACGAACATTTTGTCCAGATATTTTTTCACATAAATTGTTACAATAATCATAAAATTCTTCTTTGAGAGGAATTATTCTTACCTGAGTAGGTGCAAGCCATAATGGGAGTTGTGGTTTCTTTCCTTTCTTTGAATCATAAGCTGCCTTTTCTAATAACGCATAGATAATTCTCTCAATTGCTCCACTAGGAGAATTGTGCAAAATAATTGGATGTTGTGCAGTGTTGTTTTCATCTACAAATTCAATTCCATAACGATTGCCATTTTCAACATCAATTTGATCAGTAGATAATGCAGATGCTTTTCCTAAATTATCAATAAAGTTGAATTCCCATTTTAGAACAAAGTAAAAGAATTTCTCTTTCCACATTTCAACTAAGACAGGTCTACCATGTTTTTTGACTAGTTCTTCAATTGAAGATTTGTTTTCATTGTAAAAGTCCTCAGTAAATCTAATTGCCATCTCATAGTCAGATTCATCAATTCCAAGTTCCTTTAGCACACTTTGAGACAAATCAAATCTGACTTTGATTTCATCAACTGCCTGTGGGATATCTTTACAGAATGCATGGCAGTCAGGCATTGTAAATGCACGTAATCTTCTCAGACCCACTAATTCTCCGGATTGTTCACGTCTAAAGCTGTATCTAGTTAGTTCGTAGAGTTTGTATGGTAAGTTCTTGTAAGACATTTGAAATTGATTTGCCATAAGAAATTGTCCAAAGCAGGCTGCAAATCTCAAAAAAAGTTTCTTTCCCTCTGAATCAATATTGTATTGTCTTGCAGGAAATCGATTAAAGTAACTGACCATGCTAGGATGTTCTGAATCATACATGATTGGAGTTTCAACCTCATAACCTCCATATTCTTTTACTCTGTCAGTAACATATCTCTCAATTAGAGATTTGATTAAACGGCCATTTGGAAAGAATCTCATATTTCCAGAATCAGACGCAGGTTCATAATCTGCAATAGCAAGTTTTTTCATTAATGCAACATGTGGCGGAGGTTCATCTACTTGACGTTGTTTTGCAGATTCGTATTTTGCTAAAACTTCTAATTTTTTATGATTGGAAAAGTCAAAGTCACCAATGTTAGTCATTGTTCCATCAGGAGACATTATTTTCCAGTAAGAACGAATAGTAGATTCGCCTTTTAGTGCATCAGAAGTGTCATCTTCTTCATCTTTGGCACCAGTAGAATCTTTTGTTACAACCTTGGAGCTTTCAGCTAAAGGATGTCCTTTGACTTGAACTTTGTAAGATTTTGTCCAACCAAAAGGAGAATGAGAAACTTCAAGGTCTGATGCTTCAGACTCCATTTCTTTTAACAAAGACATTGCAGTAGATGGTTTTGCAAGGTTTGAGCTAAGATGAGCATAAGGATATAACAATAATTTTTTGCAACCAATTTTTTCCATTGAGTTTTTTATTTGAGATATTGCGTTTTTTGCAACAGATGAATCATCGCCATCTTCTATTGCAACAAATGCAACCACAATCTCCTCTAGTCTTTGAGTTTGAGGGTTTTCAATCTCTTCGGCTGATTTGATCTCTTTTTTTGTAGGAGTGTACTCTATGCTATCACAGTGCAGTTGCAGTATTCGCATAATTTCAAACAGAATAGAATATTGAAATAAGTGTTTGCTGAAATGGTGTGATTTTTTTTAGGATGTTTTACCACGTAATGAAATTACTGAGCGTAAAATCAAGCCTGAAATCCCCAAAT
>JBHITY010000108.1:876-3802 GCA_042138585.1 Candidatus Nitrosopumilus sp. | reverse complement strand
CAAAAGAATTCATCAAAGTTTTAGATAATTTAGAATCAAATGCAGAATACAAAGGCATGGATTTAGATAGATTAAAGATTGTAAACGCAACTGTTCACAAAGGAGTAATTGTAAAAAGATTCATCCCAAGAGCAATGGGAAGAGCAACTCCAAAGAACAATGTATTAACACATGTCGAGTTGGTGGCTCAGGAGATTTAGAAATGTCATCTGTGAAAAACGTAATCAAAGACAACTACAATATGATGCTACTCAAAGATTATCTTAGAGATGCAATCAAAGAAGCAGGATTTTCACATGCAGAGATTTCAAAAACACCAACAGGTACCAGAGTTGCATTACATGTAACAAGACCAGGAATAGTTATTGGAAGAAAAGGTTCAGGGATTAGAGACCTTACTGACAAATTAGCAACAGACTTTGGACTAAAGAACCCACAAATTTCAGTAGTAGAGATTGAGAAACCAGAACTATCACCAAGTGTGATGTGTAATAGAATGGCTTCACATCTTGAAAGAGGTACAGCATTTAGAAGAGCAACCATGTGGACACTAAAACAAATAATGGAAAATGGTGCAATGGGAGTTCAAATTACAATCTCAGGTAAACTAAGAGGTGACCGTTCTGCATTTGAAAAACACACAGCAGGAATTTTACCAAGAGCAGGTCATCATGCAGAAGTAATTGTTGCAGAAGACATTGCACATGTCAACACCCCAATGGGATTAATCGGAATTAGAATTAGAATCGCTAGAAAAGAAAAATTTGTTCCAGAATTTGAAATGAAGATTGAGAAACCAAAGAAAGCAAAACAAGTCAAAGATGCAGAAACAGGTAAGATGAGAGACGAAACAGCAGCAGAAAAGAAGGCAAGAACTGAATCTGAACAAATTGCAATGGAAGAAGAAAAGATGAAAGAACTTGAAACATTAGAAGAAGAGGAGGCACAACTCAAATGACCAGAATCAGTATGAAGACAATTAAACAACTAAATGAAAAAGATCTAAAAAGCAAGATCCAAGAATCAAGAAGTGAACTTGCAAAACTTAGAGTAGATGCCGCAAAAGGTACACTAAGAAAAGAAAGTGGAAAACTAAAACCACTGCGCCACGACATCGCAAGAATGCTTACTAGAGTAAACGAGATGAAGAAAGAGAAATGATCACAGCAGACAATATTACATCACATGAATTTATCGGATTAAACACCGAGATTGTACAATCAACCAACCCTCAAGTAATAGGATTAAATGGAAGAATTGAAAATGAAACAAAATCAATGTTTACAATTAACACAGAAAATGGAATGAAAACAATTGCAAAATCAACAAGCAATTGGAAATTCTCAATTGATAATAGCGACGTTATTGTCGAGGGTTCAAAAATTGCAAAAAGACCATTTGATAGAATTGGAGGAAAGGCATGACTAGAAACATTGGATTAAAAGTAAAAGAACCAAAGAGAGAATGCACAGATAAACACTGTCCATTCCACGGAGAATTGGCAATCAGAGGAAAACTCTTTGATGGCAAGGTTACTGGAAGCAAAGCAAAACAAACAATCACTTTACAAAAAGATGCACCAATTTACTTTAACAAATTCAAGAGATATGCAAGAGGAAAGAGTAGTATTCATGCCCACGTTCCAGGCTGCATTGATGTTGAATCCGGAGACAATGTATTGACTGCAGAATGCAGACCAATATCAAAATCCGTATCATATGTTGTTGTGGAGGTTAGATCATAATGGCAAAACAAGCAGGTAAAGGAGTAGAAGAATTCCGTCCATATGTAACTAAAGTAATTCCAGTTGGAGCTAACATTGTATGTGCCGATAATTCTGGCGCAAAAATTTTAGAAGTAATCAATGTTCCAAGACACAAAACAAGAGCATCAAGACTTCCTTCAGCATCAGTTGGAGACTTTTGTAATGTTGTTGTAAAGAAAGGACCAGCAGAATTAAGAAAACAAGTGTATGGTGCAGTTATAATTAGACAAAAATATCCAGTTCGCAGATTAAACGGCGTAAGAGTTTGTTTTGAAGACAACGCAGCAGTGTTGATCACTCCAGAAGGAGAAACAAAAGGAACAGACATCAAAGGACCAGTAGCAGCAGAAGCTTCAGAGAAATGGCCAAGAGTAGCTAACTTGGCATCAATGGTGGTATAACAAAATGAAACCAACTAAAATGCGTAACAAGATGATTTATCGTGCATCTTACCAAACAAAAAGCAAACAACTTGGAAGTGCACTATCAAAAGATCTTCATAAAAAATATGGAAAGAAAAGTGTTAGAGTAATCGAAGGTGATAGCGTAACAATTCTTAGAGGAGAATTCAAAGGTGTAGATGGCAAAGTTGCAGAAGTATCTACAGCAAAAAGCAGCGTTGCAATTGAAGGAGTAAAGAAAGAGAAAACTAAGGGAGATAAATTCGATGTATTCATTCACACCTCAAACTTAGTTGTTACATCATTAAACACAGATGACAAATGGAGAATGGCAAAACTCGAGGGTAAAGACCCAAGAAAGCAGCCTAAGGTAGCACCAAAAGCAGAGGAAAAGCCTGCCAAAGAAGAGACTAAAGAAACAAAAGTGGAGAAAAAATCCGAAAAAAAGGAGAATGATGAATAATGGTAAGTATTTCAGGTAGTAAAAAACTCAAACGTCAAATGGCACCTCAGTTCTGGGGAATTGCCAGAAAAGACAAGAGATTTGTAATTACAGTAAGACCAGGACCACACAAAAAACATCATTCAGTACCAACAGCAGTATTTCTTAGAGATATGCTAAAAATTGTTACAAGTCTTAGAGAAGCAAAGACTGCAATCTATTCTGGCAAAGTAAAGATTGATGGTGTTGTTAGAAAATCACTACACCATGCAATTGGATTGATGGATGTAGTTGAATTAGAAAATGTTTCAGATGTTT
>JBHITY010000108.1:0-866 GCA_042138585.1 Candidatus Nitrosopumilus sp. | reverse complement strand
AGTTCCAACAGATGGTAAATTACTCAAACCAATCAAAATTAACGAATCAGAAAAAACAAAAAAACTCGTAAGAGTTACAAGTAAAACCACAATCAATAAAGGAAAAATGCAAATTGGATTCCATGATGGTCGTTCAACAATTTCAGATACCAAAGTAAATGTTGGTGATGTGTGTTTGATACAAGTACCAGAACAAAAAATTCTTGAAGTAATTAAATTAGAACCAGGTAATAACGGACTAGTAACACGTGGAATTAACGCAGGACAAATCGGAAAAATTGAAAGTATTGAAGAAGGTACATTCATTCTTCCAAAAAGAGTCATCCTATCATTAGGAGATAGAAAAATCGAAATTCCAGCAGACATCATTATGCCAATCGGAAAAGAGGAACCAGTAATTCAATTAAAGTGATAATATGTCTCAAACAACAGAATCCCCAATGAAAAAAATCTCATTAGAGAAAGTAGTTCTCAACATGGGAGTAGGTAAATCAGGAGATGTAATTGAAATTGCAAGTAGAGCACTAGAACAAATTTCAGGTAAAAAACCAGCAGCACGCAATGCAAAAGAAACACAAAGAGATTGGGGTGTAAGAAAAGGAGAACCAATTGGAGTTGCAGTAACAATTCGTGGTGATGATGCCATAGCATTATTGAAAAGATTGCTTGAAGCAAAAGGCAACACAGTAAATGGAAGAGCTTTTGATAACTTTGGAAATTATTCATTTGGAATTAGAGAACACATCGATATCCCAGGTGTAAAATACGAACCATCAATTGGAATCTTAGGTCTTGGAATTTCGGTTACACTAACTAGACCAGGATATGGAATTAGAAAAAGAAGTAAACACAAAGCAAGTGTTGGA
>JBHITY010000107.1:0-3815 GCA_042138585.1 Candidatus Nitrosopumilus sp. | reverse complement strand
TTTCTTGCAACTTTGATTGCTTCGGCAATAGCATGAGCAGACTCTAGAGCTGGAATAATTCCTTCAGTTCTAGTTAACATTAGAAATGCATCAATTACTTCAATATCTGTTGCAGAATGATACTTTATTCGTTTAGTGTCTTTAAAGTAAGAATGCTCTGGCCCAACTCCAGGGTAATCTAATCCAGCTGAAATGCTGTGTGTCTCTGTAATTTGTCCTTCCTTGTCTTGGAGTAAATATGTCATCATTCCATGAAGAACACCTTTACTTCCAGCTGATAATGTTGCTGAATGTTTCTTTGATTTTAATCCGTGACCTGCAGCTTCTACACCAATAATTTCAGCATTAGAGTCTACTAGTGGATAAAATGTGCCAATTGCATTTGATCCTCCACCCACACATGCAATCACACTATCTGGTGTTTTGTTTATCTTCTTCATTTGTGATTTTATTTCATTTCCAATTACACTTTGAAAATCTCTAACCATAACCGGATATGGATGTGGACCTACTGCTGAACCAAGTAAATAGTAAGTAGTTTCTACATTTGTAATCCAATCCCTGATTGCCTCATTAATTGCATCTTTGAGTGTTTTAGAACCTGATTTTACTGGGTGCACCTTTGAGCCCAGCAAATTCATTCGAAATACGTTTAGTTTTTGCCTAATGGTGTCTTTGTAGCCCATGTATACCTCAGCTTTCATTCCTAATGCCGCACATGCCATAGCAGTGGCAACTCCATGTTGACCTGCACCAGTTTCAGCAATGATTCTTTTCTTTTTCATTTTTTTTGCAAGAAGTGCTTGTCCCAGTGTGTTGTTTATCTTGTGAGCTCCGCCGTGCAACAAGTCCTCTCTTTTGAGATAGATTTTTGCTCCGCCAAGTTTCTCTGAAAGATTCTTTGCATAGTATAACGGAGTTGGACGTCCTGCGTAAACCTTGAGATAGTAATCCAACTCTTTTTTGAAATTTTTGTCATTCTTGAATTTTAGATAGTTTTCCTCTAATTCTTCAATTGCTGGAACTAGGGTTTCTGGAATGTACTTTCCACCAAATTCTCCAAATCTGCCATTTTTAGGATATTTCAATACGCATTCACCAATTTTCTTACCTGTTCTTCAATATTATCACTTTTCATTATGCTTGATCCTATTAGAAATGCATCTGCTCCACACTTTTTTAGATATTGGATGTCTTCAGGAGTATCTATTCCACTTTCAGACAGTATGGGTCTTGACTTCTCAATTCCTGACAAAATTGTTTCAGTCGTTTTTAGATCAATTTCTAGAGTGTCTAGATTTCTGTTGTTAATTCCAATCAAATCTGCTTGTGTTTTTAGCGCATTTTCAAACTCCTGTTTTGTATGCACTTCTAGAAGAATTTGTAATCCTTGTTTGTGACCATAGGCAATAAACTCGTCAATCTCTTTTAGATAATTTTGATCAAACAATGATTGAATTACTAACATAAAGTCTGCTCCAATTTTTTTCGCAGCATCAATCTGAACTTTGTCAATCATGATATCTTTCATCAACATTGGAACATCCACTGCTTGTCTTACCTTCATGAAGTATTCTGGTGACCCGTTGAATAGGTGTGGCTGCGTTAATACTGATAATGCCTTTGAGCCACCTGCTATCATTTGAGATGCTATGCTTACGGGGTCTGTAATTGTGCGTATTTTGCCTAGTGATGGAGATGAAAATTTCACTTCTGTGAGTAATGGTGCATGTCCACTAGTCTTGATAATTTGAATAAAGTCTTTGTTTGATTTTTCCAAATTAGCCTCCACTTCATACACTCCATCATCAATTGCCATCTGTGAATTGTTTACTAGTTTTCTTAGAATATTTTCAGCCATCAGTGATCTCCTTTAGTTTTGAAATATCTCCTGTATCTTGTACAAATTTCTCTAATACTGAGAATGCTTTGCCATCTTTAATTGTGTTTAATGCAAGTTCTACTGCCTCCTCAAAGTTGTTTGAGATATTTGCAACAATCAGTCCCCCTGCTGCATTAAGTGCAACTGTCTCAATCATAGCTTGATTTGCTGTATTATTCAAAACTCCAACAAATGATTTTATCGCATCTTCTTTTGTTTGAATCTGAATATCTTTTAATGATGATTTGTGTAATCCTACAACTTCAGGATCAATTGCATTCATCAAAACTTTATCATCTCTCAAAATACAGACTCTGTTAGTTGAACTAGTGGAAAATTCATCCATTCCATCATCTGAACGAACTGTCATTATGTTTTCTGCACCTTTTCTCTTTAGGATTAATGGCAATCTGTCTAGATATTCTATTGAAAAAACTCCTACGAGTTGATTTTTTACTCCAGCTGGATTGGATAGTGGACCAAGTAAATTAAATGCAGTTCTTTTTCCTAACTGTTTTCTTGCTGCAGAAACATGTTTCATTGCTGGATGAAACTTCTGTGCAAACATAAAGCAGATGTTATGTTTTTCTAAAATATCTGCAATTTTTGCTGGTTCTAAACTCAAATCATATCCAAAATATTCAAAAATGTCTGCACTTCCTGAAACTCCTGAACTGGAGCGGTTTCCATGCTTTGCTACAACTCCTCCGGCAGCTGCAACCACAAATGATGCCGTGGTGGAAATGTTGAATGTCTGAAGCTTATCTCCTCCAGTTCCACACATGTCAATTATGGTTCCGGTGTTTTTAGGCTCAATTTTCAAAGAGAATTCCTGCATTTTGTCAAGCATTCCAAGTAACTCATCATCCGTCTCACCCTTGTCTGCAAGATTTGATAAAAAATCTGCATTCTCAGAATCGGTTGTCTTTCCTGAGAGAACATCTGTCATTACTTGGTTCATTTCATCATATGTGAGGTCTGTTTTCTCTTGTAACTTTGAGATTAAATCTGCAATCATTTTTTCTTCTCCTTTACTTGGTCTATAAAATTGGCTAGGATTTTTTTCCCGTCTTCTGTCATTATTGATTCAGGGTGAAACTGCACTCCTTGGATAAGATAGTCTTTGTGTTCTATTGCCATCACTTCTCCATCATCTGCTGCAGTTGCTGTAACCTTTAGAACTTCTGGAATGATTGTTTTATCTCCTACTAAACTGTGATAACGTGTTGCTCTAAACGGGTTTTTAACATCTTTGAATAATTTTGAATCAACATGATCAACAGGACTTGTCTTTCCGTGTCTTACACATCCTGCATTGGTCACTTTACCTCCAAACGCATCTATGATTCCTTGGTGTCCAAGACATACTCCTAGTATTGGTGTACTTTGACCCATGTCTTTGATTACATCACTGCATACTCCAAAGTATTTTTTGTCTTCAGGAGTTCCTGGACCTGGAGAGATAATTATTGCATCATAGTTTTTTTCTTTAATTTCATCCAGTGTTATCTTGTCATTTCTAATCACATCACAGTCTACTCCCAATTCCCCTAGATACTGTGCAATGTTGTAAACAAACGAATCATAATTGTCTATGATTAAAAATTTCATGATGATGCCTCCTTTAGTGCTTGCAGCATGGCACCTGCTTTATGCTCTGTTTCTTTAAACTCATTTTCTGGAATAGAATCTGACACAATTCCTGCCCCTGATTGGACAAACCCTTTTCCATCTTCTATGAATATACTTCTGATTGCTATGGCAAAATCACAGCATCCGTTATACGAGAAATATCCTACTGCACCTGCATATGGGCCTCTGGCCTCTGTTTCTAATTCGTCAATTATCTCCATTGCTCTAACTTTTGGTGCTCCCGAAACTGTTCCTGCTGGAAATACTGCCTGAAATGCATCAAACATGTCATTTTCAGGTG
>JBHITY010000106.1:0-3953 GCA_042138585.1 Candidatus Nitrosopumilus sp. | reverse complement strand
TCATCTAGTTTTTCTTTTCTTCTTGCAACTAGTATTATGTTAGCACCTTGTTTTGCAAATTCAATTGCAGTTTGCTTTCCAATTCCAGATGATGCACCAGTAATCAATACTGTTTTATTTTTGAAATCCACAAATCAAAAAAAATCGTTTTAAGATAAAGTGGTTTCTATGTGGCTTGAGGTTTTGAGATTCTACTCAAGGCCAATTTTACTAAAAGTAGCCAAGTAATTACAATTGGCACATAGTATGTTGCAATTCTCCAGCCTATGACAGCATCCCATGCCAAACCACCTTGGGATGCATCAAAATCAAATGGATTTAGATTGTTAAGATATGCTACAATTCCAAACTCAGCAAGGCCAGAGCCACCAATAGTAATTGGAAGATTGCCAATTGCGTTAGCACCCATTACAGCCATGATAGAATCAAATGCATTGATAACATATCCAGTTCCCATTGCAATGATCATAAATGAAATTCCATAAAATGACCAAGATGCTATTGAAAACAAAAATGATATTGTAAAGACTTTTTTTGATTCAGAAGTTTTGAGATTTTCTCGGCTCATAGTACATACTTCTTCCATCCAAGAGTTTGTTTGCTCGATATACTTGACACCCTTCTCTTTTCCAAATCTTTTTGCAAGTTTTCCTAATACTTTTGGAACCTGGAATGTACGTTTTGAAGACAAGAAAAAGAGTACCATCCACAATGTAGTGACTACAATGCTTGTTCCCAATACGACTGCAGCAACAACATATGCTCCGTTTAGCAGTGCGATTATTCCTGCCATTATAGATAGCAATCCAGCAGCAAATACTTCAGTTACAATATCCATAATTGCAATCCATGTTGATTTTGAAGGCTTTACTCCCTTTTTGTGAAGATAATAGATTACAATGAATTCAGCGCCAATAAACATAGGAGTTGTAAATTTGATAAACTCACTACCTACACGAACGCCAGTTAATTTCAAAACAGAATCAAAATTACCAAGATATCTTCTTGCAATGTAAGCAAACTTTACTCCCTGAATAACTAGTTTGATCATCATTGCTACAACTGCGCCAACAAATGGAAAGAAACCAATTGCCAGAACATCTTCTATTTTGATATCAAATTGAATGGCTATTATGAAAATTGGAATTAAGGTAGCAGGAATAGCTGCAAGTCTCCAGTTCATTTGATGATTTTTTTGAGGGATCAAATATGAAAGTTGACCAAAATTAGTTCCATGCCTAAAGTCAGGCATAGATTTTCTACTTAATTGAGGCTTTTTTGATGATTTTGGAGTTCTTCTTTGATTTCATTAAATAATGAATCCAATAATTCAAAATCTGAAAGATTTTTTTCTTCAAGTAGTTTAACAACCAATTCTTTTAGATGTGCTTCTTTTTCAAGCACGCTTTGATTCATAGTGTATGGATCATTTTATGAGATAAAGATCAGATGGAAAATTTTGATGATTTTTAGTACCAATTTGGTATCATAACCAGATAATCAAGCTAGTTTGAAATATGAGCAAATTATGAATCAGACAAGATTGAAAACCATTTTTGTTTCTGGAACTGCAGGTTCAGGAAAATCACTACTTTCATCAAAATTATACGATTACTATACAAAGAATGGAGCATTTACAGCAATTCTAAATTTAGATCCCGGAGTAGAAAATTTACCATATAGTTGTGATATTGATGTAAGAGATTTTGTAGATTATGTATCGATTATGAAACAGTATGATCTTGGTCCTAATGGCGCATTAGTTATGGCAGCAGACTTGATTGCATCAAAGATTGATGAAATTCAAAATGAAGTAAACAGAGTAAACCCAGATTATCTTATAGTTGATACACCTGGACAAATTGAATTATTTGCATATCGCTCCAGTGGACGTTTTATTGTAGATAGTATCACATCTGAAGAAAAAACAAGTATCTTTCTTTTTGATGGTGCATTAATTACAACTCCTGTGAATTTTGTATCAATTGCACTTTTAGCTACATCAATTAGATTACGACTAAATCTACCTACAATTAACGTACTAACAAAAACAGATCTTATTGGTGCCAATCTCAAAAATATTCTGCAATGGTCATCTAGTTTGAGCACTTTGGAGAGTGCAATAGCAAATGAGGCTGATGGCGATACCTATACTTTAACTACAAACATTTTGAGAGGATTGAATCTCAGTGGATTTGCCCAAGGATTAATTCCAATTTCTAATGTAACTGGAGATGGATTTGTCAATCTTGAGGGAGCCCTTAGCAGAATTCTTAATTTGGGCGAAGAGGTAGAGGACTAGTGGCATCAAAAATTACAGTAAAAGCACCTTCTTCAACAGCAAATTTGGGTCCAGGTTTTGATGTATTTGGTTTAGCAGTTGATGCATTTTATGATGAAGTAACTCTAACAAAAACAAAAAGTGGAATCACAATAGTAACTGAAGATAATATTCCAACAAACCCAGACAACAATACTGCAGGACTAGTTGTAAAAAATATGAAAAAAAAATTCAAGATAAAAAGTGGAGTAGAGATTAAAATCAAGAAAGGTGTTCCTGCAGGATTTGGAATGGGAAGCAGTGCGGCATCAGCTGCCGCTACTGCAGTAGCATTTGACAAATTGTTTGGATTAAGGTTGGATGGAAATTCTCTAGTAGAGTATGCAGGATCTGGTGAAAAAGCTAGTGCGGGATCAGTTCACTATGATAATGTTGCAGCTTCGGTATTAGGTGGGTTTGTAATTGTTAAAACAAATCCATTACAAGTAACTAGAATAGATCCGCCAACAAATCTTAGAATGTGTGTTGCTGTTCCAAAACTTGAGGTTCCAAAGAAGAAAACCAAAGTTTCTAGAGGAGTCATTCCAAAGAAAATAAAATTAACTGACAGTATTTTGAATTTATCAAATGCATCAGCGATTGTTGCAGGATTTATGAAAAAAGATCCAGAGTTAATTGGAAATTCAATCAAGGATGTGATAGTAGAGCCTGCAAGAAAACATATGATTCCAGGATTTGACAAGGTCAAAGAAAATGCGCTAAAAGCAGGAGCATTAGGCGTGACAATCAGTGGTGCAGGACCTTCAGTAATTGCATTTTCCAAAAGTTCATCTGATTTGAAAAAAATTAGTTCGGCAATGTCAAGAGGATTTGCATCTGCAAAAACAGAATGTCAGACAGTTATCTGCAAACCAAGCAAAGGTGCTGCTGACAAAAGAAAATGATTTGATGAGTTATGAAAAAGGCTGTAGTTGTTTTTAGTGGAGGTGTTGACTCTGTATGTGCTGTATCATTTCTAAAATCAAAGTATGAGTTGTATGGAATTACTTTTTCATACGGTCAAAAAGCAAACATGGAGATTTCTGCAGCAAAATCTTTTGCAAAGAAACTAGGACTAAAGCAACACAAGATTATCGATATTGGTTTTATGAAAGAGTTGTATGGAGACTCTAATGTTTTAACTAGTTCAAAGAGAAAGATCCCAAGCAAATTTGAGTATTCCATAGTGGTGCCAATCAGAAATGCAGTATTTCTCTCAGTTGCATCTGCATGGGCATATACCCTAAATGCATCCCTAGTTGTATATGGTGCACATACAGGAGACAAGCACTATCCAGATTGCCGACCTGCGTTTGCAAAGAAACTAGAATCAGCGTTTAACCAGGGCGAGATTGATGGAATTAATTCAAAGTTAAGAAAGAAGATAGAGATTTGGTCCCCATACAGAGAAGGATTATCAAAAAGTGATTTGTTAAAGAAAGGAAAAACAGTATTAGGAGATTCTATGTTTAAAACTTGGAGTTGTTATTCAAATAAAAAACTGCATTGCGGTGTTTGTGAATCTTGTAATAATAGAAAGAATGCATTTGCAAAAGCAGGAATTGTAGATAAAACAAAATATCTAAAATAATTCTAATATCTGTTTTTTAGAATCTTCTTTTTTAGAATAAAT
>JBHITY010000105.1:0-3971 GCA_042138585.1 Candidatus Nitrosopumilus sp. | reverse complement strand
GAAAGGTGATTTATCTTAGTCCATTAAGAGCACTAGCTGCTGAAAAGTTTACAGAATTTAAAAAATTAGAAAAAGTTGCTCTAGGAAATAAAGTAAAGGTTGCAATATCCACTGGTGATTTTGAAAACATTGAAAAAAATCTTGAGAAAAGTAATGTATTAATTTTGACAAATGAAAAAATGGATTCCATCATTAGACATGGTGCGGAATGGGTAGATGAAATTGGTCTGGTAATTTCTGATGAAGTACATTTGATTGGAGATGAAAGTAGAGGTCCAACACTTGAGATGATTCTAACGCAACTCAAACTCTTAGAAACAAAACCTCAGATTGTAGGTCTTAGTGCAACAATAACAAATTCTGATGAGATTGCAGATTGGCTTGAATGCAAATTGGTTCAAAATGATTGGAGACCTGTCCCGCTTTCAGAAGGAGTATGTGATGAAGGTCAAGTTACAATGAGTGATGGGAAGACCTTTGAAGTTGAGCGTAGTTTGATGGGTACTCCTATAGATTTAGGCGTGCAATCAGTAAAAGAGGGTGGTCAGTCACTAGTATTTGCAGAGACTAGAACTCGTTCAAAATCCCTTGCAACAAAAGCAGCTGATACCATATCAAAAACTTTAGAAAAAAAAGAAATCATTAAACTAGAAAAGACATCAAAAAAACTTCTGTCTGAAAATGAACACACTGAACTAGTCAAGACTCTGGCAACACTGGTGAAGAAGGGAGTTGCATTTCATCATGCAGGGTTAAATCAAAAGTGCCGAGAAACAATTGAAACAGAATTCCGTAAGGGTACGATCAAACTATTATCATCAACCCCAACTTTAGCTGCAGGAGTTAATCTTCCTGCAAGACGAGTTGTAATATCTAATGTAAATCGATATAATGCAAAGGTTGGTGCTAACAGACCAATTAGTATTTTAGAATACAAACAACTTTGTGGAAGAGCTGGAAGACCACAGTATGATGATTTTGGAGAATCGATTATTGTTGGAAATGGAAATACAGATGATTTAATCGAATATTATGTTAATGGAGAACCTGAACCAATTGAATCAAAAATCACTGATGACAAATCTTTACGAACTCATATCCTTAGTGTAATAGTTACTCATCCTGGAATTAAAAAAGAAGAAATTCTAGAGTTCTTTTTGCAAACACTTGGTGGATTGCAATCAAGAAAATCGACGCTAAAATTTGCAATTGATATATCACTACGTTTTCTTTCAAGCAAGTTTCTCATTATCAAAAAAGGTGAAAGATATGCAGCAACTGAATTTGGAAAAAAGACATCAATGCTATACATTGATCCATTAACTGCAACATACTTTAGAGATTCCATTGAAAATGTATCTGAAGATAGAAAACATACATTTGGATTCTTACATCTTATTACAAACTCTGAGGAGTTTTTCCCAAAATTCTCACTACGACAAAAAGACTATGAGACTGCCAGTTTGATGATAGAGAACAATTCATCCCAATTACTAGAACCCATATCAGAGTACGATTGCTCGCGAAGTCTTTTGGCCTTACAATTGTGGATTACTGAATCCACTGAATTATCTCTCTCAGATAGCCTCGGAATAGAGTCTGGAGACATGCACAGAATGACTGAAAATGCTAACTGGCTGTCATACTGCCTGAGAGAAATTTCAAAGCATGTAGAGAGAGCAGATTTGCTTGAGGAATTAGGAGATTTGAGAAATAGGGTTGTTTATGGGATTAGAGAGGAATTACTTGATTTGGTTAGGGTAAAAGGAATTGGAAGAGTTAGAGCACGAATTCTCTTTAAACATGGAATAAAGAATCTTGATGATCTAAGGAAGATTCCAGTGAATAAATTAGCAGAAATTGATAAAATTGGTTCAACCATTGCGGATAACATAAAGGCAGAGTTACGAAGAGTAAGATAATTGATTGATTTACTGATTCCAGCTGTAATTTCATGCATTGTAGCATTTGTTGTAGTTTTTATCATGACTCCACCCCTAATCAAATTTCTAGAAAAAAGAAATCTTACAGTAAAAGATGTGAACAAAAAAGAAAGTGTTATGGTTGCTAGACCTGGTGGGATATCTATTATTGTGGGAATTATTGCATCAGAAATTATTCTTTATGCATTTTTACAAATGAATGAAATCCTCGCTGTACTAATTACGACATCTGCAGCTTTTATCATTGGATATGTTGATGATAGAAAAGTAATGGGTGGGTGGTTTAAACCTGTAACACTTGCAATTGCTGCCCTCCCAATTATTGCATTAGGTGCATATGATGGTGATCTTGCTTTTCCGTTATTTGGAACAGTACAAATTCCTCTATTGTATCTTGCTTTGATAATTTTTATGATTCCAATCACTGGAAATACAATAAATTCTATTGATGTTCTGAATGGAGTCGCTAGTGGATTTATGGTCATTGCAAGTTTCTCATTATCTATCTGCTTGTTTATTGTACAAAATTATGAAATTGCAATAGTTAGTTTACCTTTAGGCTTTGTTTCATTAGCATTTTACAAATATCATAAAATTCCGAGTAGAATTTTTCCTGGGGATTCTGGAGCGTTAACTTTAGGTGCAATGTATGGGGCTATTGCAATTGTTGGTAGTGTAGAAATAATTGCAGCAATTGCTCTGCTACCTGCAGTAGTCAACTCTTTTTTGTTTTTATCAAGCGTAAAACGAATCGTAGAACACAGGCAACTCAAAGGAAAACCTGTAGATCATACTGATGATTTTAAACTTAGGGCAACAAATGACAAGACTGCAGCTGTCACTTTAGTGAGGCTTATACTGGCAGGTGGACCCATGTCAGAAAAACAAGTAGCATTTGCAATTTTCAAACTTGGTATATTTTCAGGAATATTAGCAATTATTTCTGCATTGATGATGGGTGTGTCGATTTGAAGTCTGGCCTGTTTGGTTTTATGTTTGTAATGTGGGGATTGATAATTGTTGGAGGTGGTATTGTTGTTATGATTTTAGGACCCATTTCGGTAACTGGATTTGGTGATTTTGATTGGTTTATTGCATCAATCATTAAAGCTATAATTGCAATAATTCTCGTTGTTATTTGGATTTTAATTTTGTCAAAGATAAAAAACTGGTTCTTTAGAAAAGAAATTAAACTCTAACTATCTAACCATTGTTTTCGTTTCTTATCATACTCTTCTCTACTGTATCTGATTGTAGCTGGTGAACCAATAACTACCGTATTTTCAGGAACATCTCTTGTAACCACTGCTCCCATTGCTACCACACTATTTTTCCCAATTGTAACTCCTGCTTTGATTACTGCACGTGCGCCAATAATTACATTATCCTCAATTGTCACACCTATCATTTTATCACACATTGGGTATGGATCATTTGTCAATACAGCTGCAGGTCCAATGAAAACATTCTTTCCTATTCTTGAAAGAGGTGGAACATATACTTGACCTTCAATTCTTGTATTATCGCCAATTTTTACATTATAATCAATATGTGCAAGTGAACCTATTGCTACATTATCTCCGATTTCTGTGTCATCACCTACATACGAAAAATGCCAAATGCGTACATGATCCCCAATTGTTGCTTTCTCTGAAATAAAATTAGTAACCATTATCCTACAAATGCCATGGGTTTGCCTTTGTAATAATTTTTTCAGGCAATTTGTCCTTAAAATTTTTTAGAAATTCCATTTCTTGCTTTTTATCTCGTAGCTCATCAGGAAGCATAATTGGGATTTCCTCAATAATTGGATAAAATCTAGAACATTTTGGACAAAAAATTACACCTTCTGATACTACGTCATCTTTTTCCTTTATCTCAAATAATTCTAAAGGATAATTTTTGTCAATTGGACATGCTAAAATATTCATCATTGTTTTGTTCATTTTAGATCCAGATAGATAGGGATTCCTTTTTGACTAGATAAAAGTGCAGCTTCTGCAATCTTTGTAACATTTACTGCCTCTT
>JBHITY010000104.1:0-3978 GCA_042138585.1 Candidatus Nitrosopumilus sp. | reverse complement strand
AAAAAAATGCATGTAGTGAAGACTGTACATTTTGTGGACAGTCTGCATTCTTTGATACGGGTATTGAGACATACCAATTACCATCACCTGAAGAAGTAGTAACAAAAGCTCAAAAAGCAAAAGACGAAGGTGCAGAATCTTATTGTTTAGTAGCAGCATGGCGTGAACCATCAAAGAAAGATTTTGAAAAAGTTTGTAAGATCATTACTGAAATTAACGACAAAGTTGGAATCAGTGTTGAATGTAGTTTAGGATTTCTAACTGAAGAGCAAGCAAAAAAACTCAAAGAACTTAGAGTAAAAAGATACAATCACAATTTAGAGACTGCAAAATCAAAATTCCCAGAGATTTGTACTACTCACACTTATGAGGACAGACTAAAGACTTTAGGAATTGCAAGAGATGCAGGTCTAGAGTTGTGTACTGGTGGAATTATTGGATTAGGTGAAACAAGAGAACAGAGATTAGAACTAACACTAGAACTTGCAAGATTGTTCCCTGAAGAAGTTACAATAAACATATTGGTTCCAGTTCCAGGAACACCACTAGAACTACAAACAGATTTACCAAATGGAGAAATTGTCAGAATGTTTTCTGTGATTAGATTCTTGTTACCTGAATCAGTCATCAAGATATCAGGTGGAAGAGAGACACAACTAGATGACTCTGGAGAAGAGCTACTTCAAAGTGGAGCAAACGGAATTATTACTTCAGGCTATCTTACAATGGGCGGTAATGAGGCTCAAAAAGACCGTCAAATGATTGAAAAAATTGGCCTCCAGGCATAAACTTGACTTTGTAGATGCAGAGTTACAAGCAATAAAGCAAAACAATCTCTATAGAAAATTACGATATGGTAAAGCCCAAGGTGCACACATTACAATTAATGGCAAAAAACTGCTCAATTTGTGCTCAAATGACTATCTAGGTATTCCAATTACAAAGATTCAGGCAAACCAACTACAATCAAGTTCCAGACTAGTGTCAGGAAATGACGAGTCTTACAAAAAATTAGAAAAAGTACTTGCTAAACACAAGTCACAGCAAAACAGTTTGATTTATCCTACAGGGTACATGGCAAACTTGGGTTCAATTTCTGCAATTGTAAAGAAAGGAGATTTGATTCTAAGTGATGAGCTAAATCATGCAAGCATTATTGAATCATGCAAGTTGACTGATGCCAAAGTTTCAATCTATAAACATAATGACATGCAAGATTTACAAAAAAAGTCAGAACAAAAAGCAAAAAACAAGTTCATCATAACTGAAGGAATATTCAGTATGGATGGAGATTTGTCATCTCTAAAGCAAATTACAGAGATTGCACAAAAATCTAATGCCATAACAATTGTAGATGATGCACACGGAGATTTTGTTATTGGTAAAGATGGAAAAGGAACACCTAGTCACTTTAATGTTGCAAAGAAAATTGATTTGTATGTCAGTAGTTTGAGTAAGGGATTAGGATCTTTTGGAGGATACATTGCAGCACAAAACAATGTGGTTGATTTGTGCATAAACAAATCAAAATCATTTATCTACACTTCTGCACTTCCATCATTTTTGGTAAAGCATTCTCTAAAAAGATTTGAATCAAACAGAGAAAAACAAAAAAAGAAACTAGAAAAAAATACAAAATTATTGTCCAAAGACCTCAAACAAATTGGTTTTGAGATAAACTCCCAATCCCAAATTATTCCAATAGTTATTGGAAATGAAAAATCAGCAATGGAGTTTGGAAAATTCTTGTTTGATAATGGAGTGTTTGCACAACCAATAAGATATCCAACCGTTCCAAAGAATCAAGCCAGATTAAGAATATCAGTTACTGCATGGCTACAAGACAAGGAAATTGACAAGGCACTAGAGATATTTGAGAAGGCATACGTCAAATTCTATTAGTTATCTCATAGCGTCAAAGCCGCCAAACATCGGAGATCCAATCAAAACAGCAGCCACAACAATGATGCCTAAAGCGACACCGACAATTATGAATCGTTTATTCATACAAAAATTAGGCACAACCCAGTTAAAAACGGATTGCATTAGCATTTGGTAAAAAACTGGAAGAATGCTTTAAAGTAAAAATTACAACTTTAGTATGTGGCAGAAATAACACTAGCAGTTGCAGCACTAGCTGGACTTGGATCATTTGTTGCACCATGCATTTTACCTATGATTCCAGCATTTCTTGCATACATTTCAGGAACAACACTTTCAGAATTAAATCAAAGAGATGGAACAAAAACATTTTCAGTAAATAGAACAAATATTGTTTTGAATTCAGTATTTTTTGTATTAGGATTCTCAGTTGTGTTTTCAACCATAGGAGTAATAATCAACAGCACATTATCGTCTGTGTCATGGGAAATAGTAGACGAACTTAATCAAATTGGCGGGGTAATCATAGTAGGGTTTGGAATATTCCTACTTTTATCAATGAAGATAAACAAGCTAAATTTGGAGAAAAAATTTTTTCCAAAAAGATCAAAGGCAAGTTATCCAATGTCATTTGTCTTTGGTTTAGCTTTTGCAGCAGGTTGGACTCCATGTGTAGGACCAATACTAGGGAGCATACTTACACTTGCAGCAACAACACCATCTGTTGCATTTAACTTGCTACTAGTGTACTCTTTAGGACTAGGAATTCCATTTATCCTAATTGGAGTGTTTTACTCTAGAGCAAACAGGATAATTCGTTCAATGAGTAAACATCTAAAGTATTACAACATAATTTTAGGAGGATTCATCATATTGTTAGGAGTTTTGGTATTTACAAACCAGCTAGCATATATTGCAAACTTTCCTCTACTCCATGAATTAATTCTCTTAGGGTGATTAAATGAAGTCGGAAATTAAAACAGCAATTATTCTAGCAGTCGCAATAGGAGTGGGAATAGTAGCAATAAGCGTGGCATTCTCTACGCTTGACCAGGCCAGTGTTGCTAACATAGGAGGGGATTCTACCCAGATAGACAAATCAGGATTCAAGAAAGCACCAGACTTGGTAGGAATTGCGCACTATCTGAACACAACTCCTGAGGAACTAGCCCAAAAAATAGAAGGAAAAGTTGTGTTGTATGACATCTGGACATATAGTTGCATTAATTGTATCAGAACATTACCATACATTACAGCATGGGATGACAAGTATGCTGAACAGGGATTGTTAATTATTGGAGTTCATTCTCCTGAATTTGAATTTGAAAAAGTTCCAGAAAATGTACAAATGTCAATTGAAAAACATGGAATCAATTATCCTGTTGTAATGGACAATGACATGGAAACATGGGATGCATTTGAAAACAGATACTGGCCAAGAAAATACATTGCAGATCATGAAGGTTACATCAGATATGATCACATTGGAGAAGGTGGATATCAAGAAACTGAAAAAATTATTCAGCAACTTATCAAAGAAAGATCTGACGCATTAGGAATTCAAATGATAACTGCTTCTTCACTAGTTGATATTGAAGAGTTTGAACATACTTTGTTTAGAACTCCTGAATTGTACTTTGGATACTACTTTGCACAAAATAGAAACCAATTAGGTAGTGAAGAAGGATTCCAACCAGAAAAGATAGTAACATATCAAGAACCAGAAAAAATAGAATTACACAAGTTCTATCCGACAGGAACATGGAAAAATCATCAAGACAGTATGGAATTAGTTTCAGAGAATGGAGAGATAAAATTACTGTATAATGCAAAAGAGGTAAACATTGTCACTGCAAATAATGCAGAACTTGAAATTTATCTGGACGGAGAACCACTTTCAAGTAAATACGCGGGACAGGATATTACATCTGAAAATATCCTAAGTGTTTCAGAACCAGGACTATACAATATTGTAACAAGTGATGATAGCGCATCTCATATTATGGAGATTAAGGTCAAAGGTAAGGGGTTCCAGATATTCACATTTACCTTTGGATAGTGTAACTGCAACTATCTGTCACTCCAGTGACACCATGT
>JBHITY010000103.1:0-3994 GCA_042138585.1 Candidatus Nitrosopumilus sp. | reverse complement strand
TTTGTTCTTCTAATTCACTATCAAAATCTCCGGGAAGTCCCCAAAGAATTTCTGCAATCCATTCTTTGTTACAATTAGGACATGTTAGTTTCTGTTCAGGCATATGACTCCCTCAAATTATCTACGAGTTTATCTTCCAAAATGGAATATCGTATGTAATTTTCTCTCAACATTTGGTAGTATGGCTTAGCCTCTCTCCATTTTCTGATTTTTGCCTCTAGTGCTTTTACTTTGAATAATTGTCTTGCATAATTGTCGCTGTATTTTAGAAACTCTTTTTCAAGCTTAGAATTTACTTTGTACTTTTCCCATGATTGCAAAAATTCATTCCGTGCAATTTTTAGCATGACACGACTAGATGATATTGATTCTGGCAGTAGTAGATTGATTTCTTCACGAGTTTGTCTGTTAAACAATGCATTTTTTTCGTCCTGAATCTTTCTTCTTTCTTTTATAATATCACTATAATTCTCATACTTTTCTTCTAGTCTAAGTTGCTTGAATCGTAACTTTGTTTGTCTTAATACTAGAGGATGAACATACTTGTTTAGTCCTGTCTGGATTTCATCATATTTCAAATACAGAAATGACAAATGTGCATTTATTCCAAGAAATGTTTCTGTATAGTTTTTATCTTCATTGAACTTTTCCCATGTCTTCAGAAATTGGCGTTCAACTGATTTTATCTCACGTCGTAGAATTGCAGCATTTTTTGATCTTAGTCTCTCCAAATTTTTGTCATCCTGACGCATTGACTTGATTTCCTTTATGACGCCTACTAAATCGCTCATTTTTGGCATTACACTCAATGTTTGAACCTCCTCATCTTCCAGGAAAGCATCCCAAACCATGGGACCTCTTCAAAAAACAATCTTAGCATATTTGTTATTGTTTCAATTTCGGAATATCCGCACCATGCATATCCATCCCATCCTTTCCCATTATTGATTGGAACTTCTGCATACCACTTTTCTTCTCCTTGACGAATAAATTGTACACATTCTAATTTTTTATTATTTGAAAATCCAATGTAATTCCATTCATAGTTCCAATCTAAATCATTCATCTCTGAAGTTGCTTTTAGAAAATCAATTGAAATATTATCTTTGGATTTTACTACTTTGTTTGGATTTTGCATATAGTATGTAATGTCTTGATATTTTACATCAGATAATACATCACATCTTTCTAGTTCGCCATCAATTACCTGCTGAATTGTTTGGTTTGATTTCAAATGTGGGTTCATTCTCTTTTCCCCCAAATTTTATCTAGATTTTCCTTGTTTTTTTGCTCTCTAATCTCAGATTCTCTATTTGATTTCTCAATGTCTGCTGAAAACTCTCTAGTTATGGAATCCATAGAGTCACCAAAATCCTGGATTGCCTTGTTGAATTCATTGATACTCTTATCGATATTCTTCATGCTGATTTTCCTCAGAATGGAAATTATCAAGTTTTGTCTAGTCATTTAATCGACTTTCCCTCATTTTTTGAATGTTAAAGATTACAACAATGCTTGTAACGATAATTCCTAAAATTACAAACAATTCATAATGTGCTTGAGTAAAATTTGTAATTACTTCCATTTTTGTCCCCGCAATCTTTCTAGTTCTTTTCTACCTTCTACAACTCGCCCTTCAAGAACTCTTACAATACCTCTATGATATTGTAAATGCATTTCTGCTCGTCTCAAATCTTCTTCCTGATATACTCTGGCAAGAAACTCTGGAAGAATCTTTGTGATTTTCATTGATACATCTCTCCATTATCTGCAGAATGTGCTGTGACTCCAAACATTTCATCAAGCTCATCTTGTCTTGCTCTGATAGTTTGCTCAAAGATTTTGGTCTTTGATTTGTGATAGTTCAACTCTGCTGACATTCTCTTAATGTCATATTCAATATCTGCAACTTCTAGCCTGTGTCCAAGTGATTCTCTAATGGTGTTTTTCTCCATCTAGCTTCCTCCATAGAACATTGGCTGTTCATCTCGTTCATCTTCGAACTCTCGAATAATTCTAGGATAAAAAGAAGGTCTAGAATTTAATTCGTTTTTTTGGATTGTGTTTTGTTTCATGTGTACTATTTGCGTCTACTCTTATTATGATCCATGACAATAGTATGCATACTTTACATACCATTAGGTGTG
The DNA here is from genome assembly GCA_042138585.1 of Candidatus Nitrosopumilus sp. Lineage (GTDB taxonomy): Archaea > Thermoproteota > Nitrososphaeria > Nitrososphaerales > Nitrosopumilaceae > Nitrosopumilus. Next base: position 1,847 of record JBHITY010000103.1, on the reverse strand, counting down.
ATGATCATAGTAAAATATCTGCAAAATTAGTCAAAATATGGCCACATTCTACCTGGATATTGAGACTGATGGGCTAGATGAGGTCCAAAACAAGATAATCACAATTCAATATGCTGAACTTGAGCGTGGAACTGGAAAACAACTAGGCGAATTGACCATTCTCAAAGAGTGGGAATTGGGAGAAAAAGAGATGCTTCGTCGATTCATTGAGGATTCTCCTATTGGCAGCAAATATCCTTTTGATTTTGTTTCAGTAGGGTATAATCTTGGATTTGAGCACAAATTCCTTTTAGAAAAATCATCCCGATACGATGATCTATTTCCAATTAGTATTCTGGCTCGACCTTGCATTGATTTGAGGGCCATTGGAATTTTAATGAACAAAGGAGAATTCAAAAATTCTGGTCTTGATAAATTGACTGGAAAAAAACACAGTGGTTCTCCTTTGATTGAATGGTATAACACACAAAATTATGAAAATATTGAAAACTATATTCAAAATGAAACTGACGAGTTTGTAAAATGGTATGAATGGTTGCACAAAGAGATGCCTGTATTAAGAACCAAATGGGAAAACGAATTAGAATGAAAGGAATTGAAGATGCAGAAATTTTTGCAAAAGAAAGACACAAGCATCAAACAAGAGATGATGGTAAGACCCCATACTGGAAACATTTGAAAAAAGTTGTTGAAAATTTAAAGGGATTAGGAGTTACAGACGAATCCATTCTTTGTGCTGGATGGTTACATGATACAATTGAGGATACTGATACTGACTATGATGACATTTATGATGAATTTGGTAAAGAGGCTGCAGATATTGTTGCAATTGTTACAAAAGATACTCGAATGATCAAAAAAGACAGAGAAATAGCATATTGCAAACAACTCAAAAAAGGCTCTTGGCAGGCACAAATAGTCAAATTTGCAGACATTTTGGCAAATTTAGAAGATTTACAGTTTTCAAACAAGTCTGATTTGAAACGAAACAAACAAGCAAAAAACAAACTAGAATATTATAATTCCATTAAAAATGGATTAAGAAAAAATAAAAAAAATATCCCTGAATTGGATTCTAATACATCTAAATTGTCTGAAATATTTTTAAAATATAAAATTAAAATTTGATATTAAATTAAAAACTCTGCAGCGTTTTGACCTTCTTCAGTAATTTTTATCCATCTGTTTCTTCCAATCTTTTCAATTTCTATAAACTTCCATTCTCTTTCTAGTGGTGCAATGATGTTCTTATCTAAACTTGCAAATCTTGCTTGTGAGTGATTTGACTCTTCAGCATTGACTGTAATAATTCCTTGCTCTTCGGCAATCTTTGCCATGTCTTTTTTTGTCATCTTTTGATCTTTTTGTTCTGAAATTATTTTTAATGCTGCAAGTAACTTTGGTTTTGGAGTTTGAATCTCATATGTTGGTAGTGGTATGGTATCTTTGATTCCAAATGATTGCTGCTTTCCTTCAAAGGCTGCATATTTTTCAGGTTCTGCATAAAATGGTTTTAGATTATCACAATGCTTTAACACCATACATGCCATCATGCATGCAATTGCTTGAATTTTACTTCCTGATGCAACATTGACATAGATGTAATTATTTTTTTCTTCTTCAATGATATCTTTAATTGATTTTATTGCTTTGAACAAACTCAATCTATCACTGTATGCAATTTTTACCTCGACTCCAAGTTTCTTGCATTCTTTTTTTATTTTTTCTAAATATGGTGCAGATAGATCTACTGAGCGATTATCATGTGCCAGTAGCCATAATTTGTCAGCCTTTGTCTGTTTGAGTGGGATAGTGATTCTGTCTACTTCAAAGCCTAATGGGGCAAT
>JBHITY010000102.1:0-4014 GCA_042138585.1 Candidatus Nitrosopumilus sp. | reverse complement strand
AAATTTCTGAACAATTAATGACTTTCAAAAACGTACAAAACATTGCAGTTTTTAGCATTATTGCAACATTTGTCTTTGCTTCGTTTGGCGCTTCTGATGTGTTTGCTGAAGAAGCAAAATACAAAACAATTGGAGATATTGTACCTGTTTTGACCTTTACCTTCAGAGATGGTGTAGAGACTCACTCTTTTCCAGTATTTGACATGGGTGAAAACTTTGTAGATGACTCTGGAGTATCATTCTCAGTACAAGGACATGTTACAAAATCACCATTACTTCACAAAGCTCTTGATGAGGCATACAAGTACAGATTCTCAAATAATGCATTTGACTATCAAATGAAATACTTTGATGTAGATGCAGATTTTGTCAAGGGTGAAGATTCAATTATCTCACTTGATTACAATAATTGTAGAATTGAGAATTACAATGTAGAAACAATTGATTCCAATGACTATGAGAGTTACTTTAGAGACATTGGATTTTCAATTATTGATAACATTGAATTTGTTTGCAGTGGTGTAAATTCAAATTATGACTTTGAGATGCCAACTGAATCATTTACTGATTACGGTGAATCTGGATTCAACTTTGCAAAAGACACTAGAACAACTGTAACTTTCAACTTTGATGATGGCTCTGAAAAGATAGAGTTTCCTGAATTCAATCTAGTCTCAGCATATGAGGAATCAGAAAATAATGTAGTTGCAGAATTTACAGTCGGTGGAGTTTTGGAATATTATCCTCTACTATACCAAGCAATTGATAATGCACGAGCTGTATCTGGCTTAACATATGCATCAAATGAAGACTTTGATGCTGTTGTAGAGTTTACAAATGGAAATGATATCCTTAGAGGATTAGACTTTAGAGAATGTGTTGTAAGTGATGCAAAAATTGACACTCTGTCTGACAAGGAAGAAGGATTTGTTGGAAAGAGTGGATTTGTTGTATCCCACCAACTAGGTTTTACATGTTCAGGACTAAAACCAATCAATGCAAATTATGATTTGCTTAGAGGCGATGCTCCTACATGGAGATCCATTCATCTAACCAATGAGTATGTTGAAACTCTTCAGAACACTGACCAAGGAATGGATGTCTTTACAACATTTACCTTTGCAGATGGAACTGAAACAATAGAGTTTTCAATATTTTCTCAAAGTGAAGTCCTAACTGTCACACGAGATGTCTTTACGAAAACCTCTGGTAAAAGTACATTGGATGCACCTTATCTGCGTGCTGCCACTAATCCTAGTGTTGAACTTAGAGGAATTGTAGGTGATTACCCAATGTTGTATAATCATGTAGATGAGAATCTCAAAGTTCAAAGCGTAAAGGGAACCTCACTAAAGGAATTGGTAGACATTGATGTTGATATTGTTCTAGATGGCGAAGTGGTTCGTGGATTCAACTATTCTAATTGCAGAGCAATTGATTATAGAGTGGAAACTGATCCAACTACTGAAGAGAGCTATGTCAAAAACAAGTTTGCATTAGAGAACATTTTTGACTTTGAATGCCAAGGATACCATCCAAACAACCCAATCTATGATGCAATGTTTGAAGTACAAAAAGCAGACAATACAAGTTCAAACGATCTTAGAAACACTGATCAATGGACTCGTGGATTCTACGCAGAGTAAACAAACTCTTTTTTTCTTTTATTTTTAATTTAGAAAATATTTTACGATCAATTTCTGATCTACCATTAACCATGTTTCTATATAGAACAATAGTTTGTATGTTGACTAGTCTTAATTCCAATTTTACATTTGCAAAATCATGGGACAATGGTTATCTTGGGTAAAATCCAATGAAAATGAAATTCTAAAAATCATTGATGATTTAGGTACAAAAGCAGTTGAAACATCAAAAGCACTACTCGAATATCTAGATGATCTACAAAATTTAGAAAAAATGGAAAAAGTTAGAAGATTAGAAACTGAAGGTGATGAATTAACACGTCAAATTTTTTCAGAATTAAACAAGACGTTCATTACTCCTCTAGATAGAGAAGACATGCAAAGAATTGCATCAAAAATCGATGATGTTATTGATTTCATAGATGGCATCGCTGCAAGATTGTATAGTTACAAAATTGAATCTCCTCCTCCATTTACTAAACCAATGATCGAAGAATTGGTTAAAGCAACAACTGAGGTTAATTACATGGTTTCAAAACTAAGACGCATAAAAAATCCACAAGATATGATTAATCACTGCAGAAATACCAGTGATATTGAGCATGCAGTAGATGACATGTATAGGGATGCAATCAGAGAATTGTTCGAAAGCAATGATGCAATCCATATCATCAAACTCAAAGATATCTATGAATCCATAGAAACTGCATCTGACAGATGTGTTGATGTAGCCGATGTGGTTGAAGATATCGTTCTAAAATACACCTAGGTGATAAGATGTTAGAGTTAGCAATAGGTGCCATAATTGTTGCCTTAATCTTTGATTTCGTTAACGGATTCAATGATTCTGCTAACTCTGTTGCAACTGTGATTGGAACTCGTGTTCTAAAACCCCTCCAAGCAGTTACATTATCTGCTGTTGCAAATTTTATTGGACCTTTCATTTTTGGTGTTGCAGTCGCAACTACTATTGCAAAAGGAATTGTTAGCATGGATGACATTACAATCTACATGATAATTGGAGGACTTGCAGGTGCAATTACTTGGAGTACAGTCTGTACCTACTTTGGATTGCCAATTTCTAATAGCCATTCCCTTGTTGGTGGAATAATGGGTGCAGGAATTGCAGGACTAGGTTTTGAAAAATTAGTTTATGGTGGACTGACCAAAGTTTTTGCAGGAATTGTTATCGCACCAATTGGTGGACTAATTTTTGGTTTACTGTTAACAGGATTAATAATCACTGTTTTTGCGAGCAGACGGCCGGCTATTGTAAACAAAACTTTTGGTAAATTACAAATAATTTCTTCAGGTTGGTTTGCTTTGACTCATGGTGCCAATGATGGACAAAAGACTATGGGAATTATTGTTTTGATTTTAGTTTCAACAGGATTTATGGATGAATTTGAAATGCCTCTTTGGGTAATTTTTGCAGCTGCAGGAGCTATGGGATTAGGAACCTTCATGGGTGGATACAAAGTAATCAAAACACTTGGCGTTAAAGTTGCAAGACTAAGGCCCTATCAAGGATTTTGTGCTGAAACTGGTGGAGGTTTAATGCTTGCAATCTTTGCAACCCTTGGTATCCCTGCAAGTACTACTCATGCAATTACTGGAACTATTATGGGCTCAGCAGCTGCTAGAAGAAAAATGGCTGTACGTTGGAAAGTTGGAAGGCAAATTGTCTTTGCATGGGTAATTACTATTCCTGGTGCTGCTGGAATGGCAATTGGATTTACGTACTTGATTCATCTATTTGTATAATCCATTCTTTGGGTTTTTATTCAAGCAAAAATTGGCTGAAATATTCAAATGGAAATACTAGAACTAATCCAGGCTAATCTTCTTACTCCGATAATTCTTTTCTTCTTGTTTGGAATTATTGCTGCCCGAATAAAGTCTGATTTGAAAATTCCTGAAGCAATTTCAGAATTTTTACCAATCTATCTACTTGCTGCAATCGGTTTGCATGGTGGAATTGAGATGCGAAACACTGGATTTGAAAACATGTTGATTCCAATGTTTGTTGCAATTGGATTGTCATTATTGTTTACATTAAACCATTATCAAATTCTCAGACGATTAGGAAAATTCAATCTCTTTGATTCTTATGCACTTGCATCAACTTATGGTGCAGTAGGTGCAGTACATTTCTCAGTTGGTCTATCATTTTTAAAAAATCAAGGTGTGTCTTCAGAAGGATACATTGCAGCAATACTTGCAGTACTAGAACCTCTTGCATTCATTTTGGCAATATTCATGACAAACATGGCAGTCGCAAAACAGATCAAAGAAAAGAGACAGTCTTTCTCTGATGATGATTCTACAGAAATCGAGATTGGTTTAAACCAAACAAAGACAAAACTCT
>JBHITY010000101.1:0-4056 GCA_042138585.1 Candidatus Nitrosopumilus sp. | reverse complement strand
TCTTCATAACGTCCAGGTAAACTGTAATCTAAATCACTATCTTTTGGAAGTACTTTATCTTCAGACAATCAATGAAATTTCTTATTGTTTGTATAAATGTCCTCGACTCCAAAAATGATTAACGTATTTTAAAAGGCCAATCCAAATTGGAGTGTGACTACTAGGGCTCAGGCACTAATTCCAATCACAATTGCTGCTTTCATTATAGGTATTGTAGGCTTGATGTCTATTCCTCAGGACAGTAAACTTGAATCAGTCGAGTTTCCTAGGGGGACAATCAAAGTAGATGATGTCCCGCTTGAAGTGCAAATAGCTGATACTGAACCTCGTAGAGTGCGTGGATTAATGTTCCAAGATCAATTATCATATGACCAAGGAATGATATTTGTCTTTGATGAACCTGGACTATATTCTCTTTGGATGCTTAACATGCAATTCTCACTTGATATGATGTGGTTTGATGAAAATGGGAAAATAGTTCACATTGAACAAGATGTCCCTCCATGCAAAGCTGCACTAGAAATTGCAACTTGTCAAAGTGTAGTCCCTGAAAAAGAGGCAGTGTATGTACTTGAAGTAACTGCTGGATTCATTGAACAAAATAACATTACTAAAGATTCTGTCCTAACAATAATCTCAATTTAGAATTGCAAAACCTTATTTTTGAATGCCATAGTTGTTGAATGTGAATAAATTAATTATAATTCCAATCGTTCTAGCTATTGCAGCTGTTGTATCATATGTGGTGTTGACTCCCGAGGAATCATCTGAACCACTTACTACCCCAATATACAATTCTGGTTTTACATATTATGACATTGAAGATATCCAAACATCTCTGAGGGAGCATGATATTTTTGTATCTTCTCCTACTGCAATAACTGATCATACAATTAGTCAATACTGTACATTTTTTGAAAAAGGCCTTCCAAGAAATGTAGAATACTGTACAACTACTGCTGTTTTAGATTCTAATGGTAATACTATTGGAAACATCAACATTGGAGGAAGTACCTCTTCTCCAATTCTAGCTATTGCAAATCTTGAGACTGATACATTGGAATCTGAAAAAGAAACAACATATGCAATCTTTGAGACTGTAATTCAAACACTTGTCTGTGATTGTTGGGAAGAAGAAGAATCTATTGGCTTTGAAAGTATATCTGAATGGCTAGATACTGTCCATACTTTCTATTATGATTCTGATGAGCGAAGCATTAAATCAAAAATTGATAACTTGGCTGACACTGAAATTCTCTTTGAGATTACGCCAAAAGATGATTCTGTGTTACAGACATTAATTATTACAAAACACGTCTAATTATATACAACAAAATTCTTTGATTGGCGATTACAATGATTGATCAATTATGGCTTATTCCGTTAGGATTTGTAGCAGGCGTATTAGGTTCTATGATTGGATTAGGTGGAGGCATAATTGTAGTTCCGGTCTTAACATTCTTGGGGTTTTCTCCTACTGCTGCAGCAAGTAATAGTTTGTTTGCAGCTCTTAGTAACGCTATTGCATCCACTATTTCATACTCTAAACAGAGACGAATCGAATATTCTTTAGGATTAAAACTTGGATTGCTCTCTATCCCTGGAACTATTTTAGGTGCAGTCATTTCATCTGATGTTGCACCTGATATTTTCAAAGTTTTATTTGGATTGGTATTGATAGCTTCTGCTGCATATATTTTTCTTCGAAGAAATCTCGAGAGTAACCAAAAAACTATCTCAAAACAAATGATGGTATTTGCAATTGGTGCAAGCTTTTTTGCTGGAATCATATCATCCTTTTTTGGAATCGGAGGTGGAATAGTCTTTGTTCCATTAATGGTTGCTGGAATGGGAATGGCAATGAAAAGAGCTGCACCTACATCTCAATTGATTTTGCTTTTTGCATCTCTGTCTGGTGTTATAACTCACAGTTTACTCGGACATCCTGATTTCACTCAAGCTGGATTTTTGGCAATTGGTTCATTTGTTGGTGGATTAGTTGGAGCAAGACTCTCAATTGATATCAAAGAAAGATATTTGCAGATTCTAGTTTCAGTTGTAATCTTAATTGCTGCTGCAAAATTGTTTTATGATTCTGCAACTGGTTCTGGAATTGTAGGATTCTAGCCTCAAAAATTCTTCTGCGCTTTTATAGTTATTTTGTGATGTATAGTGTTCGTTAGGTCTATGACCTAAGGGCGGGGGAGACTAGTCGGCTCTCCTGTTTTATTATTATCTTGGTGGTTCTTTTTTGATTCTGTAGATGTTTCTTTTGGAAAGAACAATTGTTTCTCCATCATTGTCTGTTCCTTCATAATCCACTGCAATCTTTCCAAATTCATCATCCATGTCTTCTACTTGTGAAATGGTAAATTTTAATTTCAAAACTTGATCTGTGTACAATGGTTTGAGAAATCTTGTGTTTCTGTTATTCCATTCTGGATCACCATCTGTTCCAAGAAAAATAATGTGATTTCCATAAATTTGACTTAGTCTTGTAAATTCTCCTTCCATTCTTGATAAAATTGCACGACCTGAGACAATTTGTTCCCCACTTTGTTTGTCTTCTAAGAATGCATTTCTAACTCTTGAAAAATTTAGATATTCTTCTAATTCTTTATCTGAAATACTGCATGTAGAGTGAAATGCATCTCCGACTCTGAATTCAGAAAATTTCTTCATTCTTATCTTGATTCGTCAACACAGAAAGTTACTTCAGATGATGAAGCAGCATTCTCTGATACTAAGAAATTAAATGCATCAGCAATCTTTTGATTGTCTGGCTCTATTCCTGTTACAGAACCTGGGAAAACGGAAAACATTCTGATTTTTGATTTTAGAACATCACTTAGTTCTTGATTAACTGTTGTTGTAAATGGTCTTAATGCTCCTCTGAAAACTTCTACTTGTGCTCTTTGTGTTCCTGTAACTTTTTTTCCAACTGGCAAATCAGGGCCAATAATCATGATTGCACCTGTTTTGTCTTTGTAAAGTCTTGGGTCTTTTCCTCCTCCTGGGACAAATTGTTCTAATGCTCTTTGGGCAACAGTTGCTGGAGTTGAAATGAATTTTGCAACTAGTTCTTCCCAGCCTGCTCTGGTTAATTCGGTTAGATTTCCAACTTCTGGTAGTTTACCTGTAACGTGAACCACTGCAAGGATTTCTCCAATGTTTGTCTTGGCAGTGTTTAGCCATCTTTCTACTTCATCAGGATTTTTGATATCAACTACATGAGAGTGGAACTTTCCACTAATGGAGTTCTGAATCTCTTGAGGCGTTGATTGTGAAATGAAACATGCAACTTTGCCACCATTTTTCTCAATATGACCTGCCAAAAATTCTACTCTTTCAGCATCTGTCTTGTCTGTTCCATCTATGGTAAAGACTACTGCTTTTCCTGTAAAGTCTGGTTGATGAACTCCTGGTGTTGTGGTTCCAATGTGAGGTTTTACTGGATAAAATACTCTGTCACCTGGAATTACTTTACCGTTGATAATTTTTGCAATTTCATCGTCACACAAGTTGAGAACTGTTTCAGCTACTTGTGCTTGTGACAAAAATTCTCTATTTGCAATCATGTGAGAAGTGTTGTTTTGTACTTTCTCAGCTATAGTTTGAATTTTTGTTAATAGATTTGTAAATGTCTCTGTAAGTTTTGCAACATCTCTTCCATTTGCTAATTTTTCTGCAGTCTTTGCGATTCCTTCTTTATCAATTCCATCTGCTTGAATACATTCTAGTAAATCGTCTTTTGCTTCTTCAACTTGAACTGGAGTCAAGTCCTCAAAGCCACTAACTCTCATAAATTCTGCTGCAGCTTTTGGATACACTGTCTTGTAAATTCTATCTGAATGAACTGGACCTGGATTTGTTGCAATTGATATGATTCCTTTATCAGTTAATTCCCAAGACATACATTCAGCAAGTCTGTTCTTTGCACCTTGTGATGCTGTGTATGGACTTCTAAATCTGTATGGTCTTTGTTCTAGAGGTTTTTCTTCAGTAAAGAATGTTGAAATTGTAATTATCTTTCCGCCTTCTTTCATTACTTTTAGT